>JASHQD010000670.1 GCA_030037755.1 Terriglobia bacterium | reverse complement strand
TTGCGCTCGGTAGCGCGGGCGAGCAGCAGCGCCGCGATATTCACGCAGGCAAGCAGCAGCAGCGACACCGACCCAAACAGGAGCCACAACGATCCCGTCACGTCTCCGATGATGGTGTTCTTCAGAGGTTCGACCCTGACCTTCAACTCGCCGTCGGTCTTGGGATACTGCTGCCCAAGTTGCGACTGCACTGACCCCATATTGGCTCGGGCTCGGGCCAGGGTCACATCCGGCTTCAGACGTCCGATGGTGATGAACCATGTGGATTCCCGGCTCTGCGCGTAGGGCGCGTTCATCGGCACGGCGGACCATACGTCAACATCGCGTTCGGGGAAGAGAAATGAGGCGGGCATCACGCCGATGATCGTGTAGGAGTATCCGCTCATGTGGAGCTTCTTGCCGACCGCGCCCGGATCGGCGCCGAAGCGGCGGCGCCAGTAGCGATCGCTGATCAGAACGGCGTCCGCTCCGCCGAATCGCTCTTCATCCGGATTGAAATCGCGGCCAAGCGCCGGCGCCACGCCCCAGACTTGAAGAAAGCGCGGTGTCACGGCGGCCATGGTGACCTTCTCGGGGAGATCGCCGGATGTCTCGGACCCGTCCTGCGTGTAGTATCCCGCGATCGCCTGGAAAGTAGAGTTCATCCGGTTCCAGTCCTCGAGTCGCACCGGGGCCGTGAATCCGCCCTGGCCGGGATCCTTGGGGTTGTACTGATCGAGCCTCATCAGTTGGTCGCCCTCGGGAAAGGGCAGGGGACGCAAAACGATGGCATCGAGCGCGGAGAAAACGGCGCTGTTGGCGCCGATGCCGAGCGCGAGCGTGACGATGACGGTGAACGAGAACAACGGCGCCTTGCGCATGAAACGGAATGCCGATTCCACGTTCGACGCCGCGCTCTCGACCAGGGGCAGGCGGTGGACGTCGCGCAATTCTTCCTTGATCTGCTCTTTGCCGCCGAATTCGAGCACTGCCTGCCTCCGCGCCTCCGCGGGATCAGTTCCGGCGGCGATCTTCGCTTCCGTCAGCTCGTCGATGTGGAACCGCACCTCGGAATCCAATTGGCGGTCCAGGCGCCGCTTGCGAAAAAGATCGCCCAGCCATCCCATATCAATCTCCGTGCCTGTAGCGGCGGTGTCCTCACCGCCGCGTGATCCTGATTGCGGCAGTGGGGAGACCGCCGCGTGATCCTGATTGCGGCGGTGAGGACACCGCCGCTACAGAGCGCTACGATTCCGTCTGAAGGATCCGGCCCACAGCGCCGGCCAGCCGATGCCATCCGGCTTGCTCCTGCTCCAGCTGTCTCCGGCCCTTCGCCGAGAGCTTGTAGAACTTCGCCTGGCGCCCTTTTCCCGACTCGCCCCACTCGGCCGCGAGCCAGCCGCGCTTCTCCAGGCGGTGCAGCGCCGGATAGAGCGACCCTTGCTGCACCTTCAGCACTTCCCGCGAGATCTGGTGAATGCGCTGCGAGATCCCGTAGCCGTGCACGGGCCCGAGCGCCACGATCTTCAGGATCAGCATGTCGAGCGTGCCTTGCAGCAGGTCGGATTGGCCGGTGGGCATGTGTTTCTCCTAGACAATCTACCTATAACGCCGGAATAGGTAGATTGTCAAGGAGAGAGAAGTATTGAGCGATCACTCAATCACTCAATCTCCCTCATTCGTACCTCAGCGCGATCATCGGATCCACCCGGGTCGCGCGCCGCGCCGGGGCAAAGCTGGCCATGAACGCCGCGGCCCCGAGCGCGAGCGAGACCGCCGCAAGCGTCAGCGGGTCGGCGGGCCGGACGCCGTAGAGCAGGCTCGCGAGATACCGCGTAAGGCCCAGCGCGGCGACCAGGCCAGCCGCCATGCCGAGCAGGGCCAGCGCCATGCCCTCGCGCACAACGAGGCGCAGCACGTCGCTGCGCGTGGCGCCCAGCGCCATGCGGACGCCCAGTTCGTGCGTGCGGCGGCTAACCGCGTAGGACATCACGCCGTAGATTCCCACCGCAGCCAGCACCAGAGCGGTGGACGCGAAGATAATCAGCAGCAGCATGGTGAACCGGCGCTCGGCGAGTCCGGAAGAGATCATCTGTTCCATGGTCTGGACGCCGAAAATCGGCTGATCTTCTGTAGGTCCGGCCACCTGGGCTCGGACCGTCGGAATCATACTCAGTGGTTCGGCCCGGGTGCGCACGGCCAGGTTGATTCCGGCCACGGCTTCGGTCATGAACTTGTCCGGGACCTGCGTGAAGGGAAAGTAGAGCTCGTCCCGGATTTTGGCGGTGTCGTCGGAGTCGAGACCCCAGTGCTTCACGTGGCCGACCACGCCCACAATCTGCACGGGGCCGAGGAGCATCAGGTTGATCTGCTTGCCGATCGGGTCCTGTCCGGGAAAAACGTGCCGCGCCATCACGTCGTCGATCACGACCACCGGAGTGGAGGCGGTGGTGTCCTGTTCGTTGATGAATCGACCCTCGCGCAGCGGAATACTCAACACGCGCAGGTAATCGGGGCTGGTGATGTAGAACAGCGCGCTGCTCATCTGGTCCTCGGGAGGCTGCGCGCCGCGGCCCAGCCAGAAGGGGATGTCGTTATCGTCGTCGGCGAGCGGCAGCAGGTTACTGAGGGCGGCCGCGCTCACGCCGGGGGCGGCGCTCAGCCGCTCGAGCATTTGCTGGTAAGCGTTGCGGATACCGGTAGGACTGTTCATCACCTGCGGCGACAGCGCCACCTGCGCGGTCAGAATCTTGTGAATATCAAATCCGGGGTTCACCTTCCACAGCCGCCAGATGCTCTGGATCATCAGGCCGGCACCCACCAGCAGGACAACGGCCAGGCAGACTTCCAGGGCTACGAAGATGCCCTCGGCCCGATGCCGTCCACCGCCCGCACCGCGCGCGCCCTCCTTGAGCGAATCCTGCGGATGCACGTTTGAGCTGTGAAACGCCGGAGCGAGGCCGAACAGGATGCCCGTCAGAATCGAAACCGCCAGTGTGAAGCCGAGCACGTAAGGATCGAGTCCTATGTCCTGGCTTCGCGGCAGCGTTCCGGGCACCGCTGCCAGCACCAGGCGCGTTCCCCAGTACGCCAGCAGCAGGCCGAGCGAGCCTGCCGCCACCGAAAGCAGCACGCTCTCGGTGAGAAGTTGGCGGACCACGCGGCCGCGGCCGGCTCCCAGAGCGGTGCGAATCGCGAATTCGCGCCGGCGCGCCGTTGACCGCGCCAGCAACAGATTGGCGACATTCGCGCAGGCGATGATCAGCACGAATCCGACCGCGCCCAGCAGCAGAAGTAACGTAGGGCGGATGTCTCCGACCATATCGTCCTTCAGCGGCAGGATGGCAACGCCGTGGCCCTCGTTCGATTTCGGGTACTCGCGCGCGAGATGGAGTGCAATCGAGTTCAGCTCCGCCTGGGCCGCGGCCTCGGTGACGGCTGGCTTCAGCCGCGCAATGGCGTGCAGCCCGGGATGAGTGGCCCGATCGTATAATTCGAGGGCATTCCACTGGCCCAGAGGAACGAGCATGTCCATCTGCTGGCGGAAACGGAACGCAGGACCGAGGACGCCGATCACGGTGTAGTTCCTGGCGTTCAGGGTCATCGTCCGGCCGAGCACATGTGGATCGCCCGCGAAGCGCCGCTTCCAGAATCCGTAAGTAAGGATCGTCACCGGGGCGCCGCTCTGCTGATCTTCTTGCGGTAGAAAATCCCGGCCGAGCATCGGGTTGGCGCCCAGTAGCGCGAGGAAACTTGCCGACACGTATTCGCCAACGAGGTGCTCCGGCTGGCCGGAGCCGGTGAAATTGAAATCGTCGCTGCGATAGGCGGCCATGCCGGTGAACGAGTGCTGGCCGCTGCGCCAGTCCTGGAAATTGGGGTAGGCGATCGAGCTATGGTGAAATTCGCGCGAGGTCTCGTAGACCATCACCAGGCGCGAGGGTTCGGGGTAAGGCAGCGGCTGCAGTAGAACTCCATTCACTACGCTGAAGATGGCCGTATT
>JASHQD010000669.1 GCA_030037755.1 Terriglobia bacterium | reverse complement strand
TCCGAGATCTGGATTCCTCCAGCCGTCGAAGGCGAGCTGATCTCATCCTGATCCAGCCGCCTTGGCACTAATCCTGGATGCGGTTCGGGAGGGGTAGATCAGACCTGCCGCCGCGCCCTCCCTCGCGTCTCGTGGGTGTTTTGCTCTTGAGTGTCCACATTGGCGAGGCGGAAGCCATCGCACTTGCAGTCGAACGGAACGCGGACGTCATCCTCATTGACGAGCAGGAAGGACGCCAGCCCGGCAAGACGGGCGTCATGCAACCAGAAGGTTGCCTTTGTCCTCCGGCTCTGTTATTCTGCAACCAGGAGGTTGCGAATGGACACTGACCGTATCGAAAAGAAGATTCTTCTGCGGGCCCCGCGAGCCCGCGTGTGGCGCGCTCTCTCGGACTCAACCGAGTTTGGAACATGGTTCGGCATGAAATTCGAGGGCCCGTTTGCCCCCGGCGCCGCCATGACCGGAGTGCTGGTGGGCACCAAAGTCGACGCTGAGGTCGGCAAGGCCCAGAAGGCGCACGAGGGGCTGCCGTTTGAGATCGTCATCGAACGAATGGAGCCGGAGCGCCTGTTTTCCTTCCGATGGCATCCTTTTGCCATCGAGCGCGACGTCGACTATTCCAGCGAGCCCACAACGCTCGTTGAATTTGTTCTGGAACAGGTACCGGAAGGCATCATGTTGACCGTTACCGAGTCAGGCTTTGACCGGATTCCGCTCGCGCGCCGGGCGAAGGCGTTCGAGGCCAATGAGGGTGGCTGGAGCGCGATGGTGAAGGTGCTCGAGACGTACGTCACCGATCCACGGATTGCGCAGAGTGCGCAGTAAGGTCCGCAGATTACGCAGATTGCGCAGATTACACAATGGGCAGCAACAGCAGCCGCTTGAAAAGAACGGGACCGGGCACCAATTCGGCGTCGCTGTTTGCGGCGCTGGGGGACAGGACGCGCTTGCGCCTTGTCTCCCGGCTCTGCGATCGCGGGCCGATGTCAATCACGGGGCTTACCGAGGGTTCCCGAATCACCCGCCAGGCGATCACCAAACACTTGCGCGTAATGGAACGGGCGGGACTGGTGCGGAATACGCGCCAGGGGCGGGAAAGCGTGTGGCAAGTGGATCCTGAGCGCTTGGAAGATGCGCGCCGCTATCTCAAGATGATCTCCAGGCAATGGGATGAGGCACTGGAGCGGCTGCGCAGGTTCGTGGCAGGCTGACCTCGACAAGGACCATCCCGCATCAAATCGAAGCCTGGCGCAGGATGCCCGTACTTGGAGACGCCCGTGGTGGCCATTGGTGCCATTTTTAAGACCTATTTTGAAACCAATACCAGTGAAGCCTCTGCCGGGAAGAGGGCCATCTAAGGCAATCTGAGGGCGAACTACAGGGGGTTGAGCCCTGATGATTCATGTACTGGGGGTTCAGCTCGTTGATGACCATAAACAGGGTGGGATTCGATCAAAGTAAGAGACAAGGCGGTCGCCGGCCCACAGGCATCTCCCAATCCGCCGGCGGGCGAAGGGTGCGTGGCCGCCTTCACGCCGGGCGCTTGATCCCGCTGGTTCCGATGCTGTTGGCGCTGCTGCCGGGCGCCTGCTCGCGCAATCCTACCGCCGAAAAGCTGGATTACAACGACAGCGGGGATCGCTACTTCGATAAAGGCGAGTGCCGTTCCGCGGCCATTCAGTATCAAAACGCCCTCCGGATCGACCCGAACTTCCAGGGCGCCCGTGCCCGGCTGGCGGAGACGGACGTCAAGCTCGGCATGTGGGCCGCGGCCTACCAGGAACTGAACCGCGCGGTCGAGGAGGACCCCGGCGATCTCAAATCGCAGGTCCTGCTGGGGGAGGTGCTGCTCGGCGCGAAAGAGTTCCACCACGCGCAAGATATCGCAGAGACGGTGCTGAAGAGAGATCCCGGCAATGTCGACGCCCACATCCTGTTGGCAAATTCCTATGCCGGCCTCGACGACCTCAGCAATTCTCTCGCACAGATGCAGGACGCCATTCAGCTGGCGCCCGGCCAGCCGAAGTCCTATTTAGGTCTCGGATACCTGGAGTGGAATGCCAGGCAAAGCGAGCAGGCGGAGGCGGCGTTCAAGAAAGCCGTCGAGTTGGATCCCAAATCGATGCCGGCCGCGCTGGCGCTGGGCAATTTCTACATGCACCAGCAGCAGTGGGATCAGGCGGAGCAGGAGTTTCGCCGCGGCGTCGAATTGGACCCGAAGAGCGCGTTGCCCTCCGAAGCTCTGGCGCGGCTGTACATGGCGCAGGGCCGGAAAGACCAGGCTGAACAACTGCTCCAGAAGGTCAAAAGCTCGTTGCCGGACGACCCGGCTGCTTACCGGATGCTCGGCGACTTCTATTTCGCCGCCGGAGATCTGGACAAAGCGGTGGCGGAGTACGCCAGTGTCCATAAGGCCCACCCCAAGGATCTCCTGACCGAGCAGAACTACATCCAGTTGCTGATCTTCCACAACGATCTGGACCAGGCGGCGCGACTGAACGACGCAATCCTCAAGAAGGACAAGACGGACGAACGGGCGCTGATCGCGCGCGGCGAGATTACCGCGGCGCAAGGCAAGACGGATGAAGCCATCCAGGCGCTCGAAACGGCTATCAAGAACAATGCCAATAACCCTGCCGCCCATTACCTGCTGGGAGTGGTTTTCGATCAGAAGGGCGATCCTGGCCGGGCCCAGGCCGAATGGCAGGCGTCGGTGCGGGTGCGGCCCGAGTTGGCGGCGGCGTGGCGGGGTCTCGTCGAGGTGACGGCCCAGAAGCACGATTGGGACCTGCTGACGCAGAGTTCCGAGGCCCTGATCAAGCTGATGCCGGGCTCGCCGGAAGGCTACATGGATCGCGCCCTTGCGCGGTCGGGCGAGGGCGACAACGCGGGCGCCGATGCCGATCTCGAGAAGGCCGTGCAACTGGCGCCCAGGGCACCGGTAACCTACTCGCGGCTGGCGGAGTTCCGCGCCAGCGAGAAGAGGTATGCCGAAGCGCAAGAGCTCTTCCAGCAGGCGCTGGCTCTGGACCCTGACTTCAATGAGGCGCTCAACGGCCTGGTTCAGGTGGATGTAGACCAGAAGGAGCCCGCCAAGGCCCTGGCTTTGGTCCGGGAGCGGATCGCGAAGCAACCCGGCAATGCGAGTTACCAGGTGCTTCTCGGCAAGCTGCTGGCGGAAAGTCACGACTACGCCCAGGCGGAACTGGCGGCCCGGAAGGCGGTGGATCTCGACGCGAAAAGTCTCGCCGCGCTGCAACTGCTCGGCGAGATGCAGGAGGCGCAGGGCCAATCCGATCCGGCAATCGCCACCCTGCAGCACGCGATCGCCCTCGATCCGGACGATCCATTCGGATACGCCGAGGTGGGACAGATCGAGGAGGGGCGCGGCAACTGGCAGCAGGCCCAGACCTGGTACCATAAAGCGCTGCAGGTCCGGCCCGACTACCCGCTCGCAGCCAACAATCTAGCCTACCTCATGCTGCAGCACGGCGAGAGCCTGGATCAGGCGCTGTCGCTGGCGCAGGCGGCCAACCGCGGCCAGCCGGACTCCCCCGAGATCAGCGATACCCTCGGCTGGGCCTATTACGAGAAGGGCGTGTACTCTTCGGCCGTTGCCCAATTACAAGAAGCCGTGAAGGACAGCCCAGGTAATCCCAGCTACCACTATCACCTCGGGCTCGCTTATGCCAAATTGGGCGAGAGCGCGCGCGCCCGCACGGAGCTCCAGCGCGTGCTTGCCTCCAGCCCGGACTTTCCCCAGACGTCCGAAGTCCGCGAGGCGCTTGCGCAGATTGCGCGCTAGCCCGCCGCGGCGGCGTCCTCACCGCCGCATCATCCTGGGTCGGCGGTGAGGACACCGCGTTGAGTTTGTCTCGGCGGTGAGGACACCGCCGCTACAGTTTCCGCCGTTCTATGACTGTAAATTGCATAGTTTGGAACCCTCGCCTCGTTGACATGCCGCCACGCTGCTGATAGTCTATTCCGACGTCACCCTTTTCTTTCCCCGGTAGGTGCCAAGCTAGCCGGAAGAGAATACTTGGAGGCTTCATGACTGTTCATAACGCTCCCCGTGTGCGCCGACTGTTCCGGGCGCTGGGGCTCCCGCTGATTTTCTCGGTCCTTATAGGAATTTGCGCGTTGGAACGCGGCTCCTGGAGCCAGGCTCTCAGGCCACACCGCGGCGCGGGTAGTACGATGGCGGCGGTTCCGGAGCCGGTAGAATCAAAGTTTTCGACGAAATCGCGGTGGCGAGATGTCTACGCACAGTTACCGCTGGGCTTCGAAGCCAATCAAGGCCAGGCTGATCCCCGCGTCAAGTTCTTGTCTCGCGGCGAGGGTTACGCCATTTTCCTGACCCGTGATGGGGCGGTGCTCGAGCTCAGCAAGGCATCAAACCGGGCCTCATTCCCGGCGTCGAAGGCGAGTTCCGCAGTTCTCGAAATGAGTCTGGCT
>JASHQD010000668.1 GCA_030037755.1 Terriglobia bacterium | reverse complement strand
TCAGCGCGACGAATCCAGAGCTTCCTCCCCGGATCGCTCCGGCTCGGGAAACGGAGAGAAAGAACACCGTGCCCGCCAGCACGAGTGTGGTGACGGATATCCAGTCGGAGAAGCGCGAGGATATGACCGAGTAGCTGGCCAGCAAACCCGCCGCGAAATGGATCAGGATTGCGACCCAGCCCAGCATCCACATTCCTGTCGGTTGACGGCGGTCTCGCAGGTACGTCCAGGTGAAGAGAATGACAAGCAGCGTCATCGCCGAGACGACGATAATCTGCGAAGTATGTAGAGACATCTCCCTACTCGCTATAGCCCCGGCTGTCCCGCAGGCGTTGGAATTCGAGCTTCGACGACCCAGACATCGACGTTCTTGCTGTTAACATGACGAAGTCGGCCCCATTCTGTCCCGCACGCATGTGTGGCCAAACCGTGTCGGGACGAGATGACCCGGCGACTTCTCCGCACAGATCCCGCCATCCAAGCGAAGAGTGTGTCATTCTGATAAGCCCTTTAGCCTCAAAGGATTGCTCGATGGCGCGTGCTCCGCGATCGTCTGCGACGGCTCAATGGTGTGACCTCGAGGTTACAGATGTCCACGGTCACTTGAAAAATATGGAGCCTCACAAAGGACGATATCCGCAATTCGCGCGAAATCCGCGAGCCGATAATATACGCCACTCCGATCCAAGGTTTTCTTGCCTCGCCCCGGCAGTCGTGCTAGGTTCTAGGTCTGCTATACGGCAAAGCTGGCACGGGCGTCTCGCCCGCGATTCGCGCCTGGGACAGGCGCGCTACGACACGGAGGCGGTATGACGTTGGAAGCGTTGGGCATGATTGAGACCAAAGGTCTGGTGGGGGCGATCGAGGCCGCGGACGCGATGGTGAAGGCCGCGAACGTAACGCTGATCGGAAAAGAGTACATTGGCGCCGGATTCGTAACCGTGATGGTGCGCGGCGACGTGGGTGCAGTGAAGGCGGCAACGGACGCCGGCGCCGCCGCCGCCCGTCGTGTTGGAGAGCTTGTGAGCGTGCACGTGATTCCGCGTCCGCACAGTGAGGCGGAGAAGATCCTGCCGGGTGGCGGTCTTGCGGGCAGTGGCAGCGGGAAGAAGGGTGGTTAGGACGGTGAACCGACAGGTCTGAAGTATGAGGTTTGAAGTATGAAGGCTGAGATGTTCAAAGCTGAGGGGTGAGCGATCAGCCCGGACGTTTCAGACTTCATACTTCAGACTTCACACTTCCCGACATGGACCGCGATCTCGAATCCATTCAAGAAGCTCGCCGGTTGGTCGAGAAAGCCGCGGAAGCGCAGAAAGTGCTCGCCGGCTACGATCAGGCGAAGATCGACGGCGTGGTGCGCGCGTGCGCCGAAGCAGCACAGGCCGCCGCGGAACCGCTGGCGCGCCTGGCGGTGGAGGAGACCACCTACGGCAAGGTTGAAGACAAAGTCGAGAAGAACCTCTTCTGCGCTCGCGACGTCTATAATGCCATCAAGGACATGAAGACGGTGGGCGTGATTCGCGAGGATCGCGACGCCGGTATCGTCGAAATGGCTGTGCCGGCCGGCGTGGTCGCTGCGATCATTCCCGTC
Organism: Terriglobia bacterium; assembly: GCA_030037755.1. GTDB lineage: Bacteria > Acidobacteriota > Terriglobia > UBA7540 > UBA7540 > Gp13-AA77. The sequence goes on along the minus strand of JASHQD010000668.1, from coordinate 7,061 downwards.
ACCAATCCCACATCGACGGCCATTTTTAAGGCACTGATCGCGCTCAAGGGCCGCAACAGCATCGTGATGAGCCCGCATCCGAACGCCGCCCGATGCATCCAGGAGACCGCGCGCGTGATGGCCGAAGCTGCGGTGAAAGCGGGCGCGCCCGAAGGAGCCATCGCCTGCCTCCGCTTGCCGACCATGGAAGCCACCAACGAGCTGATGCGGAATCGGCGCACCGCGATCATCCTGGCCACGGGCGGCTCCGGCCTGGTGCGCGCGGCCTACAGTTCCGGCAAGCCCGCCCTGGGCGTTGGTCCGGGCAATGTTCCGGCTTACATTCACAGCTCTGCCGACGTCCCCAAGGCCGTGGGCGACATTCTGGCCGGTAAGTCGTTCGACTGGGGCACGATCTGCTCGTCGGAGCAGCACATGGTGGTCGATAAGGCGGTGGCGGAGCAGGCGCGGCTCGAGACCGAGCGGCAGGGCGGATTCTTTCTCACTCCTGGGCAGGCTGCGAGCGTGGCGCGCGTGCTGATCATGCCCGATTTTCGAGTCAATGGGAAGATGGTGGGACAGTCTCCGGATCGGATCGCGCGCGAAGCCGGCTTCAGCGTGCCGCCAGGAACCCGGGCGCTGGTCGCACCGCTGGACGGAATCGGTCGCGAGCATCCACTTTCCGCCGAGAAGCTCTCACCGGTGCTCTCGTTCTACCCGGTGGCGGATTGGCGCGACGGCCTGGACGTTTGCAAGCGGCTTCTGGAGTTCGGCGGCATGGGACACACCATGGCGCTGCACGCCCGCGACGACCAGGTGATCCGCGCCATGGCGCTCGAGCTTCCGGCGTTCCGCCTAGTAGTGAACACCCCATCGCCGCACGGGTCGGTCGGCTGGACGACGAATCTGTCGCCCTCGATGTCGCTCGGGTGTGGGACGCCGGGCGGAAACATTACCTCGGACAATATCTCGCCGATGAACCTGGTCAACATCAAGCGGTTGGCTTATGAACGGCGGCCAGTCGATCACGCTCATGCGGGCCAGCAGCCTGCCGCTCGACCGGCGACCGCGGGGCCGCGCGCAATCGGGGTGCCTGCGATCGCGCCGCCTCCGCCTCCATCGACTCCTGCTGTCGCGCCGCCCGCCTCTGCTGCGAGCGCGGTGCGCAGTTCCGTGATCAATCGGGCGGAAATCGCGCGCATTGTCGACCGGTTCCTGACGACGCACGGCAAAGTGCCGGGCGCGCCGCCGGGTTCAGCGCTCAATGCAAGCTCGTGCGGATGCGTCGTGCCCGCTCAACCGTCTCCGCAGTCTCAAGCTGCCGCGATCGGACCGCCGAGCGCGACTTTAGAACCGCGGAAACCCGCCGCGGCAAATCCGGCGCCGGCTCCTGCCAGACCCAAGCCCGTCGATTTTGTCTGCGAGGACGACGTGCGCCGGGCAGTGACCAAAGGCGAGAAAATCTTTGTCGGCCCCCGAACGATTATCACGCCTGCGGCGCGCGATTTGGGAGAATCGCGCGAAGTGTTCGCGGGTCTTCATTGAGCGGCCCAGCGTCGCCGCTTATTGCTCATTTAAGTTAATCGAGTGCGAACAACTTCATTTATCATCCTTCGATGTCGTTCCTTCTTCTCGCCGCGTTAATCAGTCTTGTCTCCGATGGGCAGCATTCCTTCGCACCGTACATCGTCGGACCAAACATTCAGGTCAGTTCTTCTATGTCGGCGGTCCGGCATTACGAAACCTGCGTGGGCGCCGATCCCCGGCACTCCAGTCACTTAATTGCTTGCGCTTACGTCGTTCGTCCAAACGATCAAATTGATAACGTCTTCTATGTGTCATCCGACGGTGGCCGGAGTTGGTTACATGCTCTGACGGTCCCGAACGCTGTGGACCCGTCTTGCGAGATTGGTCCGGATGGCGCGTTATACGCGGCCAGCATTCATGATCGGGCCTTCCCGGACGGAAAAATCGACTCGAGCCTTCTGTCTATCGTTCCTCGGATGGAGGCCGAACCTGGCAGCCATCCTCAATCACGGCGGAGAATCGGGGCATCGACCGCGCTTGGCTGACCGTCGACGACAGTGGTCCTGCTGCCGGATATCATGTCTACCTCCACGGTTATTTCGCCCGACATACGCCCCAGCCGGCCGTCGCTTTTTATCCGTCCGCCGATGCGGGGCTGAGTTTCAAGTCCGCCGATGTCAGTAACGCGGCAACTTTTGCCACACCGTGGTTCTTCCCGGCAAACGGGGTCGTCTCGAACGACGGGAGCCTCTTCGCGTTGGTGGCGGAACTCGACAACTCAAAGCTAAACATGTCTTACGGGACTGACGCGAAATCGGCTATCAGTACCGCCGACTCAGTCTTATGCATTTATCGGTCCGTCGATGACGGAAAGTCAGTAATGTTGGCAGGTCAGATCAAAGACGCGTATTACGACTGGCGCGTGCCCGACCTTTCCACGCCTTCGCTGGCATTAGACCGGAGCAGTGGACCATTCCGCGGCCGATTGTATGCGGTGTGGCCGGATGCGCGTTACGACCAGCGGACACAGATTCTCTTTTCATATTCACGCGACCGAGGCCGCACCTGGGCCGAGCCTTCCGTTGTCAGCGACGATTCTCAGAGTCGCGGCTCGAACAACGGGGCGAACAACTTCATGCCGGCGATCGCGGTCAACAGAGACGGCGTCGTTGGCCTCTTGTGGTACGATCGGCGAGACAATCCGCACAACATCGGCTACTGGCCGCGCTTTTCGGCATCGCTGGATGGCGGGGAAACCTGGCTTCGGAGCGTGCGCGTGTCGGCCTCGCCCCACGTGGCAACGGACGACACTCGGAAGAACGGTGGGGATACCGCAGGTTTGGCGGCAGACGCCGACGGTACGTTCCATCCGGTCTGGATTGACAACCGCACGGGCATTCCTCAGATGTGGACCGCGACGGTGAATGTTAAAGCTGCTGCCCGTCGCTAGGGCTGGGCGGGGAAATCGCGCCCCGCGAGCGGTCAGGTCCGCCTTCGGCAGACCCTCGCTGAAACGGTGGTCTCAAACCGAGACGCTAAACGGCCGACTCCGCGGTTGGGACCCCGGCCCGGCCTGAGGTAAGATCGAGAATGAGTTGCAACCATGCGCGGGCGTGAAGTTCTCTCCCTCCGATTTGGAAAGGTCGAATGAGGATTCTGGTTCTCGGTGGTGACGGCTATCTTGGCTGGCCTACAGCCATGTATCTTTCGGCGCGCGGCCACGAGGTGGGCGTGGTGGATAATTTCGCCAAGCGCCGATGGGAAATGGAGCTGAATGTCGAACCGCTCTTCCCTATTCACACGCTGCACGATCGCGTGGCGGCGTGGCGCGAGGTGACAGGGCGTTCCATCGACCTAGTCGTCGGTGATCTGCGCAACTATGGCGTGATTCGAGAGGCGGTGGAGCGATTCGAGCCTGAAGCCGTGGTGCACTACGGCGAGCAGCCCTCGGCGCCGTATTCGATGATGGATCACAACCGGGCGATCTTCTCGCAGACCAACAACATCGTCGGCACCATGAACCTGCTGTGGGTGCTTCGGGAGGTCGCGCCGGACTGCCACCTGGTGAAGCTCGGCACCATGGGCGAATACGGCACGCCGAACATCGATATCGAGGAAGGCTTCATCGAAATCGAGTACAAAGGGCGTCGCGACGTGCTGCCGTATCCGAAGCAACCGGGCAGTTTCTATCATCTGTCCAAAGTCCACGACAGCCACAACATCCTGTTTGCCTGCCGGATCTGGAAACTGCGCTCCACCGATTTGAATCAGGGCGTGGTGTACGGTATCGAGACCGACCAGACCGAGATCGATCCGCGGCTCGCCACCAGCTTCCATTACGACGAAGTGTTCGGCACGGCGCTCAATCGCTTCTGCGTGCAGGCTGTGGCTGGTATTCCGTTGACGGTTTACGGGCGCGGTGGCCAGACGCGAGGATTCCTCAATATCCGGGACACGCTGCGGTGCGTGGAGCTGTCGATTTTGAATCCGCCCGCGGCAGGAGAGTACCGCGTATTTAATCAGTTCACGGAGACGTTCAGCGTGCTGGACCTGGCCGAGGTGGTCCAGAAGCAGGCGGCGGCGTTGGGAATTAAGGCCCAGGTGGATCACATCGAGAATCCACGGCTGGAGGCGGAGAAGCATTACTACAATCCGCGCCACCAGAAGCTGGTCGATCTCGGGCTTGAGCCTCACTTGCTCTCGAACGTGCTGATCGACAGCATGCTGAACCGGATTCGCGAGCACGTGGGCCGCATCAAGCCCGGGATCATCCAGCCGCACGTGCGGTGGGGCGGAGAGCTGCGTGGGAAGCGCGCTGTAGCGGCGGTGTCCTCACCGCCGGGCGCGGTGTCGTCGCCGCCGGAGCCGGCTGAGTAGCTGTTTCGGCGGTGAGGACACCGCCGCTACAGCGCGTCGTCATATCATGCAACTGTTGCTGCTCGGAGCGGGAATGGGAATCGTAGGAGGTCTGGTTCCCAGCCCGCTGCATCTGATTGCCCTCGCGCAGGTGGCGCTCGGGCGCTGGCCGCGCGCCATTGCCATCCTCATTCTGCCGCCGCTCGCCATCGACGGCGCGCTGCTTGCCGCAACGCTGTTTTTTTATCAATGGATTCCCCGCGGAATAGCGCACGACGTCGCCTACGTCGGTGGTGTCACGCTTCTCAGCTTTGCTTCTTACGCCTTGCTGAGCACACGCGGAAAGAGCCACGAGGAGAGCGCCGAATCGGCCGCCCTGACGTACGCCAGCGTTACGGCAGCGTCGCTCGCCGAGTTGACCGCGCCCGGCACCTGGATTTATTGGATGACCGTCGCGGGTCCGATCCTGGCGGAAGGCGGCGCATACGGGTACTGGCACGTGATTCCCTTTTTCGCGGGAGGACTGCTCGGCTACTACGGCGCCGCGGTCCTCAGTGTCTGGCTGCTCGCCTGGGGCGCGAGCCTGCACAGTCACTTCCGACGCTACCTCTTCCTGACAGCGAACATCCTGTTGCTAATCCTCGGGATTTCCTACCTCGTCCGCGCTCGGTGGGGCCGGTGATCTCGCGCGGGACCCGCGCGTTACCTGGCCCTGCGTGCCGTGCTTGCTTGACGCCCCGCTTTCTTGCCATACTGAGGTTGTTTAGTAAAGGAAATGAACGCGAACACTCTCATTGCCGCGATCACCGCTGCGGGGAGCATCCTGGTCGCCATCACGGCGCTCTTGCTGAACTATCGAGGCTTCCAAGCTATAGACGCCCGATTCGCCTCCGTTGAGCGGCGGCTCGAGCTCATCGAGACCGACCTGAGAGAGTTCTTCCGGGTCCAGTCCATGCACGCCACCGACATAGCCCGGCTCAAGGACAAGGTGGGGCTGAACTGAACAACTGAAGAACTTCATTTATTCCCAGGCGCGTCTGGGCGGGATCGATCTACAGAGTTCCGGAGATCTCTAACCGAAGCCAGAGGCAGCCGCCAACCGACCTCGCGCAAGCGTGCCGCCTGAGCGCGGCATTTCAGTCCCGATGCCACATCGGCTTCCGCTTTTCGAGGAACGCCGCCAGGCCTTCCTTAAAGTCTGCGGTTGACCGGATGCCGGCGTTCTCCTGCATCGCCGATTCGAGCTGCTGATCAAGGCCCTGCGCGCTGAACTCATTCAGCAATCGCTTAGTCGAAGTGATACTCGTCGGGCTGTTCTCAATCAACTGCGCCGCGAGATGCCGGGCGCGATCCAGCAACTGGTCCGCGGGAACCATCTCCGTGATCAAGCCGATGCGCAACGCTTCGGCGGCGTCAATGATGCGTCCGGTCAGCAGCAAATCGCGAGCTGCCTTTTCCCCGATCTGGCGAAGCAGGAATACCGATACCAGCGCGGGAATGAAGCCGATTCTAACTTCGGTATAGCCGAACTTCGCTTCCGGCACGGCCAGCGTGAAGTCGCAAAGCGTTGCGATCCCGCAGCCGCCCGCGATCGCGGGTCCGTTGACGGCAGCAATCAAGGGCTTCGAGAACGTGTAAATGCGGTGGAACAGGTGGCGCATGCGGCGCGAGTCTTCGAGGCTCGCGCTCGAATCCTGGGACTGCGTAGCCAGGGTCCGGAGCGCGTCCAGATCCATTCCGGAGCAGAACGCGCGACCGGCACCGGTCACGATCGCCACACGCGCTGTTTCACGCTCGACCTGGTCGAGCGCCGCCAGCAGCTCCTGGATCATTTGCGGCGAAATCGCGTTGCGCTTCTCGGGACGGTTGAACGTCAGGGTCGCGATGTCAGAATCAGCGGATAGAGTGAGCGTGTTGAATGTCATGTTCGTGGTTTCGACCCGCTAGGCACCGATGTGGCGGCGGTGTTCTCACCACCGGGATGACTGACGATCGAATGCGGCGGTGAGGACACCGCCGCTACAGTAGTGCGTACTTCTCTCGAATCTCTTGGGTCGCTTTCAGCGCCGAGAGTAACGCCCACGGCTCGATTCCTGTGTCGGCGCCTTTCGAGGATAGCGTGCTGATCACGATCTCGGTCGGAATGTTGCCGACCAGGTCGTCGCCCGCGAAAGGACATCCCCCCAGTCCCGTCAGCGCCGAATCGAAACGGCGGCAACCCGCTTCGTACGCCGCCAGGACTTTTTCCCCTGCGCCTTCGGGCCGGCTGTGCAGATGCACACCCAGCTCCAGTTTCGAATCGGAATCTGCCGCAGCTTCTCTCACCGCTTTGTAGAGATTACCGACCTCTTCGGGCAACGCTGTGCCGATGGTATCCGCGAGAGAAATCTGGTTTACTCCTATCCTCTTCAGCCATTCCACCGTTTCGATGACGATCTCAGGTCCCCAAGGCTCGTCGTAGTTGTTGCCGAAAGCCATCGAGATATAGACCACGAGATTGCGCGCCGGGGCCTCGGGCACTGAAACCGCACGCTGCAGCTTCGTGACCAGCGCCTGCGATTCCGCCTTCGACATGTTGGCATTCGCCCGGCGGAAATGTGCTGAGACCGAATACGGATAGCCGATCGTGCTGAGCCCCGGCGCTTTGAGCGCGCGTTCAAGGCCTTGCTCGTTGACCACAATGCCGATGATTTCTGAGC
>JASHQD010000667.1 GCA_030037755.1 Terriglobia bacterium | reverse complement strand
CCGAGAAGCTCGCGCGCCGGGCCGCGGACGTGCGGCGGAACAGAAAAGACCCGACGCAGATGTTTGCCGGAGCCATGGGCCTGGCAATAATCCTCGAGATGGAACACCACTACCAGGAAGCGGAACCGTTGTATCGCGAGGCGATCGAGTTGCGGATGAAAGAAAACGGTCCCGAGCACCCCCACACGCTCAACGCCATATATCGCCTGGCGTTGGTCCTGTTTGATGAGGGCCGCTACGGTGAGGCCGAGCCGCTCGCCCGGTCCGCGTTCGAGACTCGGCGGCGGGTGCTCGGACCTGAACACCCGGACACGCTGTATTCGATGAACCTGTTGGGCGACATCCTTGCTCGTGAAGGCCGCTACCCCGAGGCTGAAGATCTGCTGCGCAGCAACATAGAGCTCGCTCGCCGTGAGTTCGGCCCCGGCGACCGCGATACAGCGATGATGACTTATGATTTGGCCTGCGCGACGCTGGGCAATTCGCGCGAACCGGATCACCGTGGGAAAGCCCTTGCCCTTCTTCGCGAGGCCGTCGACCACGGAGTTACCGGTACCGATACCACGAGCATCGAGCAGGATCCCGCTCTGAAAGAGCTGCGTGGCGACCCAAAGTTCGAGGCTTTGGTGGCGGAGACGCACCACCTGCCCGCAGCCTCGCAACAGGGAAAATAGAAAGAACAGCGCAGCCTCTCGCCCCGATCTGCCCGGCCAGAGCGGAAGTCAAGGCGGTTCCTCCTGGTCGCCGGATTAGTGGACCGGATCGCCGGAGGTGTGGTGGGCCTGAAGCAGGTTCGGCAGACCGCGGTCTTTGGTTTTTGGCTCCGACTCACCCAGGATGACTCTGTGATCCTTCTTAAGACGACCAGGAGGTTGTTTCCATAAACCGCACTGCGCCTTAATGCTTCGGGCACTACCTAACCCGGCCGCGCCGGAACCAAAGTGGCTACACGTCGACAGTCGACAGTCAGCAGGTGGAGACTTCCGACCCGTATGAACAAAGGTCTAAACCGAAGTGGCCAGAATATCCTGCCAGAAAAGGGCAGAATCTTACGATAGAGGAACTAAATTAAATCTCGAGCAGGCAACTAAGATGGGCGGCATCGAGGGGCTATCGTTGAGACCAGAAGGACCCGAAGCCTCGCCCCCGTATGGTCCAGAAGCCCAACGCCTTCCGCTCCAACGTGCTGCTTAGTTGCAATAGTCAACGTTATATACTGAACTGTCGTCATGAGCAGACTGGCGGCAATTACCCTTAAGCCTGAGGAAGAGAGCACCTTGGACCAGTGGCTTCGAGCCGGAACCACCGAACATCGCCTTTCGGAGCGTGCCCGCATGATTCTGTGGGCGAGCCAAGGACAGAGCACGACGAAGATCGCTCGTCGGCTGGAAACGCGGCCGGCCCGGGTCTCGAAATGGCGGCAACGGTTTGTGCGACAGCGGCTGGAAGGCCTGCAAGATGCCCCCACGCTCGGGCGAGCCGCCGGGTTACGATGCCGAGACGGAGAAACGGGTGCCGGCGCAGTTGATCAGCCTACCCCGTCCGGCTCTCCAACACGTGGACCGGAAAACTGCTGGCCCAAGCCCTGGGCGACGTGAGCGAACATCAGGTTTGGCGTGTGCTGCGGCCTGGCGGGGTCGCGCCGCGACGCCGCCGCAGCTAGTGCATCTCGACCGATCCGGCCTTTGCCACGAAGGCCGCGGAAATCGTCGGTCTACGCTTCCTGTCTCAACCAAGTCGAATGCTGGTTTAGTATTTGGAGCCGACGCGGTCTGCGGCACGCCAGCTTTACTTCCGCGGCAACTGCGCGACGCGATCGACCAATTTGTGAAAGCTTACAACCAAACCGCGGCACCATTTGAAGGAGGAAGGTGGTGGTCCACCCGACCGCGCCTAAACGATATTACTCTAACTACGGCCGGACCCTCGTTCGGCGGCATTTACTTCTTCAAGTCCGCCGTCCAGTTGGTGACCACGGTCAGCGGCTGGCTGGCGTCTTGGGCCCTGGTCCCATTGATCAGGAAGCGCTTGCCATCGGCCGAGGCTGCGAAGGGTGTCCCAGCAATGCCGAAGGTGTTGGCCTGAAACAGCTCCTGCGGAGTACCCAGCTCAAGGCTAGCGCCCTTTTCTTGCACATCCACGGCGGTCAGCTTCCCTCCGAGGGAAAGGAAGTAGAGTTCCTTGCCGTCGCGCCGCCAAACCGGCAAGCCTCTTGAACCGGTAGTCGAAGCCTGCCATTTGCCTTCGCCGCTCGGAAACGGCTTAATGTAGACCTCGTACTGGCCTGATTCGTTGCTCAGGTAAGCAAACCATTTCCCATCGGGTGAAATGGCCGGATCCACCTCGTTGAATGGGGTGTTGACCACCGGGAAAGGCTTCCGGTCGCCAAACATGGGGAGCGCCCAGACGTCGTTCGCGTTGGCTTTCGGTCCAAAGAATTGGTACGCAATGTAACGCCCGTCAGGCGAGACAGAATAGGGCTCAATTTCGCTTCCAGTTATTTCAAGGACCTTTTCATCAGCACCGGAGCCGTCGGCGGGGCGACGGTAGATGGCGTATCCACCGTCTCGATTGGAGCCAAAAATGATGGACCTCCCATCCGGCCACCAGACGGGGAACGCATCGCTTCCGGGTCCGAAGGTTATGCGCGTTTTGGATTTGCGCGCTAAGTCAATGACCCAGATATCCGAGGCGGCGGATGAAACGGCGATGGTCACGGCGAGCTTCGACCCATCGGGCGAAAGCATGGGATCGGAATACCGTGCTGCTTCCGGAAGCGCCAACTCGAGTTGCTTGCCGGCGCGGTCAAACCAGATCAACTGCGAGTCTGTGGCAAATCCCCCCTCCTGAAACAGCAGCACGCCGTTGCCCGAGACAGTGAAACGGCCAATGCCGACATGCTCGCCAATGGGCACGGCTTCACCTTCTACGGCCAGCTTGCCGGTATTGAAGCGCTGGGCCATCAAAGTTCCATCGCGGACAAACAGCAAGTAACCCGGCGGGGCATAAACGACGTTTGAATCGGTGTGGAGGATCAACACCCGCTCCTTCGAGCCGAGATCGCCGGCATAAATGCCGCGGTCAACTCCCGAAACGGACATGGAATAATAGAGGAAATGCCTGCCGTCTGGCAGGAACCACGGCGAACGGTGCAGCACCGTGCCCGGACCTGGCTCCGTAACCGTCGCCGCGACGGGCGTGCCTCCCGTCGCATCCACCCGCATCAGTGGTCCCGCTTCGTCAGTGGCGAAGACGATGGTTCCATCCCTGCTCCAGGTGCCGCCGCGCCCAGCGGGGGCATCGCACACTGCTTGCGGCGGGCCGCCGCCCGCGTCGATCTTGTTCAACTTGCCGTCGGCAAAATATCCCAGATCACGGCTATCCGCCGACCAGAACGGGTACGTCGCGCCCTCGGTCCCGGCCAGCGGCTGAGCCGTGCCTGAGTTGAGAGGCAGCACCCACAACACGGGTCGCCCTGCGCTTCCCGTCGCCCCAAAAGCGATGCGGCGGCCGTCGGGTGAGATCGCCGCCCGGGCATAGGGATCAAAGGTTGCTTTATCCGGAGGCAGGATGGATGAATGAACCGACGACGAAGGCGCCGTCAATAATCGCAGCCAAAGGCCGCCGAGAATGATCGCCGCCAGGACGCCCGCCGCAGCAAATGTCCAAGGGAGGGCACGCTGTAGCACGGTTGTCCCCACTCGCGATTCCCCCGGTAGGGCCACCGGCGCTACAGGAGGAATCCACTTCAACGCCAGGCCTACATCGGCTGCGCATTGGAAGCGCTCTTCAGGATTCTTGGCAAGGCACTGCGCCACCAGGAGGTCGAGCGCCGCTGGAGCCAACGGCTGCAGCTTGCTGACCGGCTCCGGGTCCTTCTCCAATATGGCGCTTGCCACGCTGAACTGGCTCTTTCCCTCGAAAGCCCGTACGCCAGTTGCCATCTCATAGAGCGTGGCGCCCAGGGCAAAGATGTCGGAGCGTGCGTCGGCTTCCTTGCTCTCAACTTGCTCGGGGCTCATGTAGTGAATCGTGCCGATCATCGTTCCGGCCTGAGTAAGGGGACTGCCGGGAGATGCGCCGCCTGTCGCCGTCATGGCCGCGCTCAAAACCGGTGACACAGGCGCTCCTGCCTGTGCGGCACTGCCAGCAGTGGAGGCGCCGCCTGTGGGCTTCGCCAGGCCGAAATCCATCAGCTTGGCGCCGCTTTTGGTCAACATGATGTTGGCCGGTTTCAAATCGCGATGCACCACACCGTGGCGATGAGCCTTGTCGAGCGCGCCGGCTACCTGCATGCCGATTTTCAAAAGCTCCGCCAAAGGAAGTTTGCCGCGCTTCAAGCGCTCGGCGAGCGACTCGCCCTCCAGGAATTCCATGACGAGGTATTCCCCCGCGGCATCGTCG
>JASHQD010000666.1 GCA_030037755.1 Terriglobia bacterium | reverse complement strand
CGCTCGCCATCCCCAGTGAAGCAATGCTCATCGGCAATCTGCACGCTGACACGCCTGCGGTCGAAGAGAGGCTCGCCACGGCCATGGGATCCGGGCCACTCTTCCTCGGCGACCTCCGCAAACTCACCCCCGCCCAGCAATCGTGGTACGGCGAGAAGATCGGGTGGTTCAAGCAATTGCGCGAGCGCGTACCGATCAATGAAGGCTTTTTTCCGCTGGGCAACTGGCAGCAACCGGGTGCGGCGAGTTGGGACGGATTTGCTCGCCTCGGCCGGACCGGCGAGGGAATGGTAGCGATCTTCAAGAATGAGTCCGGAGTCGAAAGCGTTACGCTCAATCTGCCGGCGTTCCCGGACGGCACGTTTCACCTTCGCTCCGTGATGACCGGGCAGGCGTTGGGCGACTTTGTGGGCGCGCAGTTCCGGCGCGGCGTTGACGTGCCGTTGTCAGCAAACTACAAGGTCGAGATTCTGGAAGTCTCAAAATAGCCGATGGAGTGCTGTGATTGCATCCTCTCTCGCTTCATACCGTCGATTACGTCATCATCGGCGCATATTTCTCATCCATCCTGATCATCGGCTACCGGCTGCGCAGACGAAATGTCTCGACCACCAGCTTTTTCCTGGCAGGGCGATCCCTTCCGGCGGGCGTGACCGGTATCGCCTTCGTAGCGGCGAACTGCGGTGCCCTGGAGATCATGGGAATGGTCTCCACCAGCGCGAAGTACGGCGCCCGGGCTTGCCACTTCTACTGGATCGGCGCCGTTCCCGCCATGCTGTTCCTCTCGCTTTTCATGATGCCTATCTACTATCAGAGCCGGGTGCGGAGCGTTCCCGAGTTTCTGAAAATGCGTTACGGCGAAGCCACACGCGCCTTCAATGCAATTTCCTTTGCGGTCATGATGGTGCTGGTGAGCGGCATCAGCCTTTACGCCATGGCCATCATCCTGGGGACGCTGCTCGGATGGGGGTTCACCACCAGCGCCTGCATCACGGCAGCCGTTGTGCTGGTGTATATCGTCCTGGGAGGCTTGTCGGCGTCAATCTACAATGAGGTTCTGCAGTTCATTCTGATCGTCGCGGGCCTTTCACCGCTGGTGTTTTACGGATTGCGAGAGATGCATGGATGGCATGGACTGGCCGAGGCCATAGGACCCGGCCTCAGCCACGCGTGGCTGGGGTTGCCCGTGGCGAGTCCGTTTCGCTCCGCCATGGACGGCGTGGGAAACGTTCTGGGACTCGGCTTCGTCCTGAGCTTCGGCTATTGGTGCACCGATTTTCTGCTGATCCAGCGCGCCTTGGCCGCGAAGAACATGGCCTCGGCAGTCTCGACGCCGCTCGTCGGAGCTGTCATCAAATTGTTCTTCCCTGCCCTGGTGGTGCTGCCCGGCCTCGTGGCGCTGGCGCTCTATCCCAACAGCATCACGGCGCGATACGACTCTGCTTTGCCTGCCCTGATGGCCCGCTATTACTCTCCCGGACTGCTGGGCCTGGGCGTGACGGCCATGCTCGCGAGCTTCATGTCGGGCATGGCGGGGAACGTCACCGCGTTCAACACCGTGTTTACCTACGATCTCTATCAGGCCTACTGCGTCCGGGGCCGATCGGACCGTCATTACCTGGCGGCAGGCCGCGTGGCCACCATCGCTGGAGTCCTGCTCAGCATCGCCACCGCCTATCTGGCTCTCCACTTCAACAACCTGATGGACTACGTCCAGCTCCTGTTCTCGTTCTTCAACGCTCCACTGTTCGCCACGTTCCTGTTGGGCATGTTCACAATGTGGGCCACGCCGGCCGGCGGATTCGCGGGACTTGTCTCCGGGACGTTCGCCGGCCTGCTCCATTACCTTGCGTATCATTTCCACTGGCTGCCCTATGGGAGTGATATGACCGCAAATTTCTACGGCGCGTTATGCGCCTGGAGCGTCTGTTTTCTGGTGACGGCATCCGTGAGCGTTGTGACCACACGGAAGCCCGCCGCTGAACTCGTGGGGCTGGTGTACCGGTCAGGCGCGGGAGGCACTGCGGGCAGCGGATCGAGCGCGAAGGGTGCCTGGACCTTCGCAGGCCTCATCGTGGCGGGGTTAGTGGTCCTGAATTGGGTCTTCCGCTGAATCTCAAGTCCCTCGCTCACGAACGCCGGCCTTTTAAACGGATCGGGCCCGATCTGGGCGATCCCGCGCCTGGCATGCGGCCCACTCTGCTCGCGAACTGCTGCGTGGCCGCGGGCTGCTTACCAGGTGATGTTCTGTCCCGGCGTCCTGACGCGCGGCCCTCGGCGATGAGGACAGGGCCGCTACAGCGCGGCATGCGAAGTGTTCAACGGAAATCCAAGGCAAGCATCACGCCCAAAGAGGAGTCGATCTTCCGCTCTCCTCACATATAATATTTGCGGCAATGTCTCTCCTTTCTGGAACCAAGCTGGGCCCTTACGAAATCGTCTCGCTTCTTGGCGCAGGCGGAATGGGCGAAGTATATCGTGCGCGCGATGCGCGCCTGGGTCGGGATGTGGCGGTGAAAGTTGTGCCCGAGCGATTCGTCTCTGCTTCTGATTTTCGTCAGCGTTTCGAGCGCGAGGCGCGGGCCATCTCATCCCTTCAGCATCCGCACATCTGTGTCCTCTACGACGTGGGTCACGACGATGCCGCGGGGGAATACCTCGTCATGGAATTCCTGGAGGGCGAGTCGCTCGCCGAGCGCTTGAAGCGCGGCAAACTTCCTTTGGCGGAGCTTTTGAAAATCGGTACGCAGGTTGCCGGCGCCCTCGACAAGGCTCATCGCCAGGGCGTGGTGCATCGCGATTTAAAGCCGGCCAACATCATGTTGACCCAAAGCGGCGCCAAGCTGATGGATTTCGGCCTGGCGAAGCCCACCGGCGGAACCTCCACTCCTGGCAGTGCAGCACAGGCAGGAGCGCGTGTGGCACCAGTTTTGAGCGCGGCCATGACGGCGACAGGCGGCGCATCTCCCGGCAGTCCCATTACTCAGGCCGGAACGATGGTCGGCACGATTCACTACATGAGCCCCGAGCAA
>JASHQD010000665.1 GCA_030037755.1 Terriglobia bacterium | reverse complement strand
GGGACGACGAGCGAGGCGAGAGACGACGCCCAGCCTTTGATGGAGACTTCCGAGCCCTGCTCAAGCGACGGCCCGGGCTTCTCGCCCCGAGCGACCTGCTTCAACGGCTCGCGTTGCGCTTGCAGGCGCTCCGCAATCTCGCGGACGCTGAACGGGCTATTATCGGGCCATTCGGCCGCGAATCCTGCCACGCCCGTGGCTTCCTCGATGGCGAGCAGGATGTTGACCCGCATCATCGAGTCGACGAGGTCCGCCTGGGCCAGATCCTCATCGTCGCCGGGCAGTTTCTCGGGCGCAAGCTCACGCGCCACCGTGCGGCGCACAAGCTCAAGCCGCGCAGCCGCGTCCATCTTGTCATCCGGCATCGCCCACCAATACTTCCTCCGGGGCGGCTTGCTTCTGTCGCAGGCCTGTCAGGTATCGAATTCGATCGAGCCAATCCGGCTGCGGCTGCGGAAACAGCGAATCGAGCATCAGCCAGCACTTTCCCGTCTTGTCCTCGCGCGCCAGGCCGATGCGGGCATAGGTGCGCATGGCGTTCCGCAGATGCGGATAGAGTGCTCGATTGAACTCTTTTGTGGTTGTCTGGATTTCGCCGGCCCGAATTCCTCTGGGAAACGCGGATTGGATCAGGCGCTGCCATTCCATATCCACCACGGGCAGGCTGCGCACGGTCTCGCCGGAGTACAGGCCGACTTTGGCGCGCAGGCGAAGGCCGGCCGCGTTGTGAAAGAGTTGGAACCACAGGTTCTTGTAACGGCAGGCGCAAATCGACCGCGTCGCTTCGGAAGCCATCACCCAGGCGTTTCCGCCGCCGGAGGTGTGGGGATCGGCGCCGAACAGATCGTGCAGGTTCTCGGCGAATTCCGCCTGGCGCAGGCAACGGATGAGATCCATCTCGGACGTTTTGCGTCCGGTGGGCGTCAACTCTCCCGGCTGAAGATCCTCCACATGCGGCGGGTGCGTGCCCGGTCGCGAGCGCAGATCGCACTCCACGTGATCGCCGCGCCGGTGAGGAAAGGGCGGGCGCCAGGCGAATCCCCACAAGGGCATGGGCCGCACCGAGCGGAACGCGTCAGGTCCGACCTGCTCGAGGGCAATCGCGCAGTAGCCGTCGCGCATCATCGTGATGTCAGAGAGAATTACTTCCGCCATCGGTGTTCCTCGCAGTGCGCTGTAGCGGCGGTGTCCGCACCGCCGGAATCTTATGCTCAGCGGCGGTGTCCTCACCGCTTGAATCTTATGCTCAGTGGCGGTGTCCTCACCGCCGGAATCCCGTACTCGAGATGGTGGACGACACCAGAGTATTCTTATTCAAGGCGGCGGTGAGGACACCGCCGCTACAGCACCTCTTTCTTGCGACCGCCTTTTGCCTTCGGCACGGTCAGGTGTTGAAGCCCGACGTCGTGCCCGGCCGCTGTCCAGTGTTCGCGGAGCATCTCACCGATCAAGCGGCGGTGACACTTATCCGCTGTAGGCTCGGAGCAGAGCAGTGCCACGCTGCCCTCATAATCCGCGGGATTGATCGCTTCCGGCACTTCACGTTCGGCCATCAAAGCGCGAAACGATCGCTCGTAGTCGCCCCAATCCTTCGTCGCCTGATAGTGGTCGCGAATCTCCGGCGTGGGCGCGAAGAGCGGTTCGTGCGTATACTCGATGCCGAGGAGCCGGTCCAGGAAGTACGCGATGTCCGGGAACTTGGCGAATCCGGAGAGCTGGCCGACGCGATTCTCGCGCACGTCCACAAGCTTGCGCACTCCGGCGGATTGGAGCAGGCCGAAAAACTCCTCCGCAGTCTTTTGGGTGAAGCCGATGGTGTAGAGCCGAAGTTTCACGCGGCACCTACCACGACACTGGAAGCTGCGCCGGATCGACACGGAAGGCGCACTTGCGCGCCTGGGAATCGTAGGCTTCGTCAAGCGCGTCCAGACGCGCGTCGGGGAATAGCGTATTTCCTGCCATGGAAGCGAGCCCGCTCGCGGCCAGCAACCGATTCTCCGCTTCCTCCTGCGATTCGAGCCTCGAACCCTTGCGAATGTGAATCGGACGCACGCCGGTCGCGATCAGCTCCGGACAGATCATCAGAAATCGGTGGCACTCGAGCGGATCCTCCTCGGCGCACAGCAGCGCCACGCTGCGCGATTCCGCTTCCGCCAGCACGCGCTCGATACCGGAGCGAAACGCGTAGGACTTGCGGCGCCGGCGATAGTCGACCACGCCGTCGCGCATGTAGACGTCCGGATCATCGGGACGTCCGCCCAGTTCCTCGCCGAGGAAGAGATAAGCCACTCCGGCCGCCTCGACCGCGGCCTGAAATCCCGGCTGGCTGAACTGCGGGAATCGGCCGCTTTGCGGGCGGCTGCGCACGTCGATCAGAAGATCGACGCGCTGGTCGCGCAACATACCAAGGAACACGTCGAGATCGAAGTTCGAGTGGCCGATAGTGAAGACGGGGCTCATAAGAAGTTGACAGTCGACAGTTCACAGTTGACAGTTCAGAGTTGACAGTCGAGAGTTTGCTGCCGACATCGGGACTGTCAACTGTCGACTGTTGACTGTCAACTTTGACGCACGAAGGGCGTAAAGATTACGAGCAACCAGCCGCTTGCCGACAGGATCCACCATGAAGCCCAACGCCTCAAGCGCGGTAGCACCCAAGAGTGCCTCTTCACCGGGTTCGCCAAAGGCAACAGGAACTGCGCCCTTTCTTCCATCAATGGTCAGTAACACCGCGGTTGTGTCTCTCTCCTGGGTACGCCCGTCCGAAAACGAAAAGGGTAGCCGCGACAGCGGCGTTGCGCCAAGCTTTTCGAGGACTTCCCGCGGCATCCAAGAGAGGGTTGCACCCGTGTCCACAGCCAAAGAAATTTCCTGCGCCTGCCCAGAAAGACTCGCGAGCGTACCCTTCACGTCAAACAGCCTCATTGTCCTCCTGCTCTGTCGCACCATCGGAATGCGAGACTGACTACGTGTGACCCTCCGAGAATAGGAACCGGACAGCATACTTGCGAAGCGTGAGGTTGGGCACCATCCTAGCGGCTGCTTTCGCTTTCGAATCGAACTCCGAAGCGACGAGGATGCCTCGCACCGTGCCACCTTCCGCTTCCGCCTCCGCCTGCACGTCACCCATGTAGCTGAGAATCTGGGCTACTGCTTGTTGTCCGGCCCTTCCCGCTTTCAACTCAATGACAACGGTTGTGCCTGATTGATCGCGAGCAGTTATGTCAATGAACCCGGAGTCTACCGAACGCTCCGCCCCTTCGTCGATGATGGCCAAGCCTTCCTCGAGCTGATGGATTTCCGACCTCAGCGCGGCTTGTAAATCTCGTTCCAGGCCGATTCGCTGGCCGATCTCACCCGAGGCACCCAGTTCGGTGCGCGGCTCGGCTATCCCGGCGCCCGCGATGATTGCACCGTCCTCCTCATCCCGGAATCTTCTGTATCGGTTCACAGCGTCTCGATAGGACGCGAGGTTCTTGTAAATATCGCCTTCAAACGGGATCTTACTTGGGTTAGGGCGATTGTAATGCTTATCGCCCATGGAGTACGTGAGTGCCGAAATCAGGCCGGCCATTCTATCCTGAGCGTAGTGGTCATCCAGGCTGCCGTAGTATTCCTCAACGCGTCCGGCTCGATGCATCTGGGCGTTTATTGTATTTGCTTGATATTTCTGTTGCTCCAGCCACTGCCGGTAATCGGGCCTCATAGAGAGCCTCTCGATCGCGAGTTCAGTTTGCAAACCGTCCGGCTCGCATCGGCTCAGTGTTCGCGAGCAAACGCTCCACCCGCTAAGATTAGCAGTTGCCGAACTGAGGAACCCGACAGCGAAGGTGTCGTTGCTGCATTTCACGCGCCAACCTTCGCCAGCAGCTCCTG
>JASHQD010000664.1 GCA_030037755.1 Terriglobia bacterium | reverse complement strand
GAGCCGTGGGACGGACCCGCGGCGATGGCTTTTCTTGACGGGCCTGTGGTGGGCGCGGCGCTCGATCGCATCGGACTTCGTCCGGCTCGCTACATGATCACGCACGACGGTCTGGTGGTGCTCGGGTCCGAGGCGGGAATTCTGGGCGTGGAGCCCGAGCGTGTGCAGGAGAAGGGCAGGCTGGGTCCGGGCGAAATTCTGGTTGTCGATCTCAAGCACCAGAAAATCCTGAAAAACGATCAGGTCAAGCGCCAGGTCTCGCGCGGGCGCCACTATCGCAAATGGATCCTGCAGAACATGTCGTTTGCGCCGCGCATGGCTGCTGCCGAGACCGCCCTGGCGCGAGACGATCGAGCGAGTGCCACCGAATCCACAAGCGTCGACCAGCCTGATGATTTAGCGGCACGTCAGCGCGCAGTCGGCTACACCAAGGAAGACGTCGAGCTGCTGATCCGTCCGATGGCCGCCGAGAAGAAGGAAGGCGTCGGTTCCATGGGCGACGACGCGCCGCTGGCGCCGCTCTCGCACCACAGGCGTCCGCTCTACCACTACTTCCGCCAGATGTTTGCGCAGGTCACCAATCCACCGATCGATCCCCTGCGCGAGTCGCTGGTGATGTCGCTGGGACTTTATCTGGGTCCGCGGCACTCGGTGCTGGTGGAAACGCCCGACCACGCGCGCATGATCCGCCTCGAATCGCCATTCCTCTTTGACGAGGAACTGGAGCGGCTCAAGCAACTGGGCTCGGGCTGCTTCAAGGCGGTCAGGATTTCCACGCTTTTCGAGTTCGAGCCCGGCATGAACGATGACGAGGGCGCGACGTGCATGACCCGCGCCATCGATCGCGTGGTGCGGGAGTGCCGTGACGCGGTGGAATCGGGCAGCTCGATCCTGATTCTGAGCGATCGCGGAGTGGGTGCGACGCACGCAGCGATTCCCATGCTGCTGGCCACCGGCGCCGTGATCGAGGGCCTGATGCGCGCCAACGCCGGCAACAAGGCGGACTTGGTTCTGGAAACCTCCGAAGCCTGGGAGCCGCATCAGTTCGCTTGCCTGATCGGGTACGGCGCCGCGGCGGTGAATCCCTATCTCGCGCTCGAAATTGTCGCTCGTGAGGCGCGTGAAGGCGAGCTCGGGGACGTCAGCGTGGCACCGGCCCTGGAGAATTACCGGGCGACGGTCGAGTCTGGCCTCAAGAAGATCATGTCGAAGATGGGCATCTCGACGCTGGCCAGCTATCTGGGCGGGAAATTCTTCGAGATTATCGGGCTTGATCCGAGCGTAGTGGATCAATTCTTTCCCCAGACGCGATCGCTCGTTGGAGGGCGCGGCTATGACGATATCGCCGGCGACGTCCTGGACCGGCATCGCAACGCATTTCAGGTGCGGGACGCCAAACTCGACTTCTCTGGCTTCTATCGCTTCCGCAAAGGACTGGAGCGCCACGCCTACAGCGCCGACGTGATCCGCCACTTGCAGAAAGCCGCCAAAGAGAACAACGCCGCGGCTTATCGTTCAATGGCCGATGAACTCGAGAATCGCGAGCCTCTCAGCATCCGCGATCTTCTGCGATTCAAGCCGGGCAATCCGATTCCGGTCGAGGAGGTCGAGCCGGCCGCTGGGATTCTGCGGCGATTCTCGACTCAGGCGATGTCTCTCGGCTCGCTCAGTCCGGAGACGCAGAGAACTCTCGCGATTGCCATGAATCGAATCGGCGGCAGATCGAATACCGGCGAAGGCGGCGAGGATCCCGACGTTTACCTGGAACTGGTGAACGGCGAGTCCGCCGCTCACAAGATCAAGCAAGTGGCTTCGGGCCGCTTCGGCGTGACGCCCGAGTACCTGGTGCGCGCCGAGGAACTCGAGATCAAGATGGCGCAGGGATCGAAACCCGGCGAAGGCGGGCAACTGCCGGCTCACAAGGTCACGCCGCTGATCGCGCGCGTACGCCGCGCCGTGACCGGCATCGCGCTGATCTCGCCGCCGCCTCATCACGACATCTATTCGATCGAGGACCTGGCGCAGCTCATCTACGACCTGCGGGAGATTAATCCGCAGGCGCGAATCGGCGTCAAGCTGGTTTCGCAGGCCGGAGTCGGTACAGTTGCGTGTGGAGTGGCGAAAGCGAACGCCAACGTGGTCCTGATCAGCGGGCACGACGGCGGCACAGGCGCATCGCCGCTGGGATCCATCAAGAACACGGGCTCGCCGTGGGAGATGGGTCTGGCGGAGGCTCACCAGGCCCTGCTCGCGAACGGTATGCGCGACCGTGTCCGGCTGCGGGTCGACGGAGGGCTCAAGACCGGCCGCGACGTGGTGGTCGCCGCCATGCTGGGCGCGCAGGAATTCGGCTTTGGGACCGCCGCTCTGGTGGCGTTGGCATGCGTCATGGCGCGGCAATGCCATCTCAACACTTGTCCCGTCGGTGTCGCCACGCAGCGTGAGGATCTGCGCCTGAAGTTTCCGAACGAACCCGAGCGGCTGGTGCACTATTTCGAGCACGTCGCCCAGCACGTCCGCGAGACGCTGGCAAGCCTCGGTTTCCGCTCGCTTGACGAGGTGGTCGGACGCACCGATCTGGTCGAAATCAGCGCCTGGTCGCCCGCTCGCAACGAGGGCCGACTCGACCTGGCGCCGCTCCTGGCGCATATGGATCGTGGTGCCGCCGATGGGCAGGAATCGACAGAGGTAGTGGATGCTCCACCGGCTATCTTGAAAGCCCGGCCGGCGCACGTGGATCCGCTGGCGCTGCAGATGGCGGAGGACGTCCGCCTTGCCCTCGCCTCCCGCGAGGCGATTCGAAAGCATTACGCCATCACGAACACCAATCGGACGATCGGGGCGCGCGCCGCGGGCGAGATCGCGCGAAATTTTGGCAACGAAGGCCTGCGCGAGGGATCGTCGGAGTTTCGCTTCACGGGCAGCGCCGGGCAGAGCTTCGGAGCCTTCCTGGTTCCGGGCATGCGGCTGGTTCTCGAAGGTGAGGCGAACGACTATGTCGGCAAGGGCATGGGCGGCGGCGAAATCGTGATCCGTCCGCCGCGCGGCAGCAATTTCGATTGGAACGGCAGCACGATCGTGGGAAACGCCGTTCTTTACGGCGCTACCAGTGGACGCCTGTTCGCCGCCGGGCGCGCCGGCGAGCGCTTTGCGGTGCGGAACAGCGGCGCGATCACGGTGGTTGAAGGCGTCGGCGATCACGGGTGCGAGTACATGACGGGCGGCGTGGTGGTCGTGCTCGGCGAGACCGGACGCAACTTCGGCGCCGGCATGACGAATGGCTCGGCGTACGTTTACGATCGCGCGAACCGCTTCGAGCGGCGCTACAACTCAGAATTGCTCGCACTTCAGCGCGTCATGGAACCCGAAGATTCCTACTTCCTCCGCCAGTTGGTGTTCTTCCACCTGGAAGAGACAGGCAGCAGCATGGCTCGGGAAATCCTGGACGCGTGGTCTTTGCACCTGCCGCATTTCTGGAAGGCGCAACCGCGTTCGCTGACTCAGAGGGCGCCGAAGATCAGGCGGGCCGCGCTTTCGCGCGGAGCGGCGCTCGTGTAGCTTCGCCGGAAGCCATCTTCAAACGAACAGATCGTCGACAGGGAAGGTCCATCCTGGAACGGCGGGCTCGGCTTCAGCGACTTCGCCGCGCCGGTACACGGTGGGATTCTCAGGGTCGCGCGCCCGATAGACTCGCACAACCTCATCCCGTAACACATCCACGTCCCAGACCACTGACGTTCCAGCGGCGAAGTAATCGCGACGCTTCGCAGCCATGGCTCGCTCGGCGGCTGGCCCATAGCCGTCCTCGCTGCGAACCTCCACGGCAAAGACGGGAGCGCCTTCCAAAAACTTGCCGCGGGTGCGCGGTCCTACGTAGTAGGCTGCATCGGGACTGAAGGATCTCCGGTTCGGGAGGTTCACAATGAAGGCGGCATTGCCCGGATAGGCCCGGCCGTTCCCTGTGCGTTCCTCACAGAGCCGCAAGGACGCGAATAGCGCCCCTTTGGCCCGGCTGGGAAAATCTCCGGTAGGCGACATGAGTCTCAGCTCTCCGTTGACGATC
>JASHQD010000663.1 GCA_030037755.1 Terriglobia bacterium | reverse complement strand
CTCCCACGGAGGCTACTGCGGCCCGGCCGTGAAACCGATCGCCTTGAACATGGTGGCGGCCTGCGCCAAGCGCGTGAAGATTCCGATCAGCGGCATTGGCGGCATCGCCACCTGGAGCGACGCCGCGGAATTCGTCGCGCTGGGCGCGAGTTCGCTTCAGGTGTGCACGGCCGTGATGCACTACGGCTTTCGCATTGTCGAAGACATGATCGAGGGCCTGGAGAGCTACCTCGCCTCGAAGAGTTTCACGCGCCTCGACGATCTTGTGGGACGCGCCGTGCCTAACGTGGCGGAGTGGGGCGACCTCGATCTGAATTACAAGATCGTGGCCGACATCAATTCCGACCTCTGCATCGGATGCCACCTCTGTTATGTCGCCTGTGAGGACGGCGCGCACCAGTGCATCGAGGAATATCCGGCGAGCGGCAACGGCAAGCGGATTCCGCGGATCATCGAGGACGAGTGCGTGGGCTGCAATCTGTGCGCGCTGGTGTGTCCGGTGCAGGGCTGCATCACCATGAAGCAGGTCGACACCGGCAAGCCCGTTTTCACGTGGAAGGATCGCGCACGGGAGCAGCGGCAACAAGCGGGCGTCGCCTACACGCCGTCGCTATGGGGAGATTGACTGCGTGCCCTGCTGAGCCAGCCTCGCCTGACCGCCCGCCGATTATGCCTCCTGAGTCTCGGCCCTGTGTTCAAAGAACGCGTTCAGCTCTAGCGCACCATGAACGACTGCGATGATTTTAAGCGGAGTTGTATGACAGCGGTAGGCGACCACATAAGGGTGAACCGTCCAAAAGCGGTGTCGCTTATCGGCTAGATCTTCCCGATAGTGTCCAATTGCCGGTGACCGGGCTAATCGCAAGAACGCGTCGTATAACCGCGCCAGAACCTCGTCTGCGCGTCTGACACTGTCTTCGGCGATGTGGTCCCAGATCTCAATCAGATCCTGTCGCGCCTCTGGGGTGACAACAAACCGGCACCGTTTCATTAGCGATTACGGCGTTCGGCACCTCTCCGGCGAATTTCCTCAAACACGAGTCCCCCGTCCAAGAGTTCGCCACGGTCCGCCTGCCGCACTCCACGTTGGATCTTTGCCCGTAACTCTTTGGTGGCCGCTTTCCGTTCTTGTTCGCGCTCTTCGAGCAATCGCAGTCCTTCACGGACTACCTCGCTTGCGGTCTGGTATCGGCCGGAAGCCACTCGCGACTGGACAAACTGCTCCAGTTCAGGGGTGAGCGAAACGTTCATACTGCTGCGGGTTGGCATAGGTACTTGATTACCACCAATCGTTCCCGTGTGTCAATTTGTGTTACAGCACCGACGCCCTCTTGCCCTGGACGCGTGATCTGCTGCGTTGCGCGGACAAGATAAGGTGTGCCAGGAACGAGACGCCAAAGCCCACGAACCAAGCGTAATTGTAAAGCACACGAAGCGTGGGCACCTTCAGCCCGATGAGGGCAACTAATATCCCAGCCGCCAGAGCTGCAAGCGCCCGCAGGTTGAATCCACCTGTAAACTCGTAAGCTCCGCCACGTCGATAAAGGTCGGGCACATTGATCATCTTGCGGCGGATCACGAAATAGTCCGCCACCAGCACGCCTGCGATCGGCCCGAGAAATCCGGAGTAACCCACGAGCCATCCGAAGATGAAGTTGCCGTAGCTCGCGAGGAGTCTCCACGGCTGCATCAGCAACCCGAGAACGCAGGTGATCAGGCCGCCCATGAGAAAGCTGATTCGTTTCGGATATAGATTGGAGAAATCGTTGGCCGGCGATACCACGTTGGCGGCGACGTTCACGTTGAGCGTCGCGATCAGGAGGCCGATCATGGCGATGACGATGGCCAGAGGGTTCTGCAACCGGCTGAGCACCACAACCGGATCCCAGATGGCCTGCCCGTAGATGACGACGGTTGCCGAGGTCACGCCCACGCCGACAAACGAATAGAAGGTCATCGTCGTCGGCAGTCCGAGCGCCTGGCCGAGCATCTGCGCGCGCTGGCTTTGGGCGAATCGGGTGAAATCGGGTATGTTCAACGCCACCGTCGCCCAGAATCCGACCACGCCGGTAAGCGAGGGAACGAAGAAGCGGAAGAATTCGGCGGAACTGTGGAATCGGGAGGGCGTGGAAAGCATCGGTCCGAGTCCGCCAGCCTTGACGCCGGCCCAGATCAGCAGCGCCGCGCCGATCGCGAGCAGGAAGGGCGCGCTGACGCCTTGCAGGAATCGCACGGCGCGGATGCCGCGAATGACGACGAATACATTCAGCAGCCAGAAGGCCACGAAGCACAACGGCAATCCGGCCGCGAAGTGCTTCCAAGCCGGCGCCAGCGCGATGACCATGGCGTTGATGGCCTCACCGCCGATCCAGCTCTGAATCCCAAACCATCCGCATGCGACCAGCGCCCTCAGCATGGCCGCGACGTTCGAGCCGAGCGCGCCGAACGCAGAGCGCGCAAACACCGGGAAGGGAATGCCGTAGCGCGCGCCTGCATGCGCGATGAGCAGCATGGGAATCAGCACGAGAACATTGCCGAGAAAAATTGTGAAGATTGCCTGCTTCCAGTTCATGCCGCCGGCGATCATCCCGCTCGCCAGCAGATAGGTGGGAATATTCACGCTCATCGAGATCCAGAGCGCGGCGTAATTGTAGGTCGTCCAGGTGCGTAGCACCGGCGGAATCGCGGCGAGGTCCTTGTTCCAGAGCCAACTCTCGGAATTGTCGATTGCCGATTGTCGATTGCCGATCGAAGCGGACGAATTGGACGGCGCGGTCGACATGAAGGGTGGCGGCTTGGGTCGAAACTCGAAACTCGAAAAGCGCTATTGCATCCCCAAACCCATCTCCGGGTTTTAGACTTCATACTTCATACTTCATACTTCAGAAGCATACACCGGGGGGTCGCGATTGGAGCTACTCCGCAGCCCTGGAACATCTCTTGTTACACTGAGGTGCGGCGCCAGTGCAAGCCAAAATCGAGGTTGTTGGAGGCGGCGAGATGACGGACTACAAGTACCTGATCGTGGGTGGAGGAATGACGGCCGATGCGGCGGTGAACGGCATCCGCGAGGGAGATCGCGAGGGCTCGATCGGCGTGATCAGCGCCGAGCAGAGTCCGCCTTACAATCGGCCACCCCTTTCGAAAGGTCTTTGGAAGGGCGACCCGCCGGACAGCATCTGGCGAGGAACGGAGACACAGCGCATCACGTTGTACTTGGGCCGCAAAGCCCGATCACTCGACGTCTCGAACAAGATCGTCACGGACGATCAAGGCAACTCGTATCGATACGAAAAGCTCCTCCTGGCGACCGGGGTTTCACCGCGGACGCTTCCGGGCGACGAGAATGGCCCGATCATTTATTACCGCACGTTCGACGACTACAAGAAGCTGCGGGATTTTACCGAGCAGGGCAATCGCTTCGCCGTGATCGGAAGCGGATTCATCGGCTGGGAAATTGCCGCTGCGCTCGCCATGAACGGCAAGGAAGTGGTAATGCTATTTCCCGAGGATGCGATTGGCGCTCGTATGTATCCCGCCGATCTGGCGCGCTTCCTGAATGATTACTACAGCCAAAAGGGTGTGAGGATTGTCGCAGGTATGGAAATCGTGGGAGTCGAGACGAAGACGGAAGGCAGCGTCGTCAAGACGAAGGCTCACGGCGAGTATGCCGTGGACGCTGTGGTTGCGGGCCTCGGCGTCACGCCCAACGTCGAACTTGCGCAGCCGGCGGGCCTGAAGGTTGAAGACGGCATCGTGGTGGATGAGCTTCTGCGCGCGAGTGATCCTGATGTCTATGCGGCCGGAGATGTCGCGAACTTCTTCAATCCTGGGCTTGGAACTCGCCTGCGAGTGGAGCACGAGGACAACGCCAACACGATGGGCGCGGCGGCGGGACGGGCGATGGCCGGGCAGGGAAGCGCCTATCATCATCTGCCTTTCTTCTATTCCGATTTATTCGAACTCGGATATGAAGCGGTCGGGGAACTGGATTCCCAGCTCGAGACCGTTGCGGATTGGAAGGAGCCCAATCGCGAAGGCGTGATCTACTACCTTCGAGATGGACGTGTGCGCGGCGTGCTGCTATGGGGCATTTTCGGACAGGTTGATACCGCGCGTGATCTCATCGGCCAAGCGGGTCCGTTCCGCGCTGGAGACTTGAAAGGCCGG
Source organism: Terriglobia bacterium (assembly GCA_030037755.1). Taxonomy (GTDB): domain Bacteria; phylum Acidobacteriota; class Terriglobia; order UBA7540; family UBA7540; genus Gp13-AA77. Next base: position 4,540 of record JASHQD010000663.1, on the reverse strand, counting down.
ATTCCCAACACCTAGGGCGCGGCCGGGAAGGAGGGTGGGGCACCGGAGTCGGCCGAGGGGGACGGTCGAAACCCCGGGCCCCGAGCGCCCCAAAATTCAGCTCTTCGCCGTCGACTTCATTCGGGGCGCTCTAAACGTTCTCTATTAATATAATCAAGATTATCGTGTATCGACTCGCTGTGTCAAGCGAAAAGTGTAGGCGAGTCGATCCGCCCCATGGACTGACGAACATCCATACTCGACCTCAGACCTCTGCTGGAAGTGCGGCAGCCGGGTATCTCCCTGCAGGCGTGTTACTTGGCGGCGGAGGGTTTGACGGTAACCACAGTTCCCGGACGAAGCTGGTCGGTGCCATGAGCCGCGACCTGGTCGCCGGGCCCGAGATCGCCGAATATATCTCGGTCACGGCGCCCGAGGTGGCTCCGGTTCTGACGTCGACCCATTCGGCGTGGCCGTCGCGGATGCGGACCACAAAGCTTCGCTCCAGATCGCTGGCGACGGCGGAGGTGGGCGCGAAAAGCGCGGGATAGGAGCGCCGGAGTTGGCCTGCGCCGCGGCAAGCTGCGATTGCGCACCCTGGAACTTCGACTCTGCCTCGGCCCGCTGCGCCGGAAGTTCCGGCGCTTCGAGCAGCGCGATCCGCTCCCCTGCGGTCACTCTCGATCCGCGATCGACCTTGATCCACTTCACGAAGCCGGTCACATTGGGGTAGACGTCCACATCTTCGTAAGGCATCAGCTCGGCCGGCAGTTTGACGATCGTGTTCAGCTTCTGGCTGACGACCGGCGTCACTTCCACGTCGGCTACCGGAGCAGATGCGGCAGTATCGCTGCCGGCGGGCGCCGCCGCGGCGCCGCGATCCTGGGTGCAGCACACAGAAAGAAGGCAAAGCGCCAGAGACGCCGGGAGAATCGCCATCACTCCCTTGATTTTCATCGCAGTCCTCGCGCCCGACTTTCAGCTCGTTGACCGCCGGTCAGCGTAGCGGCTGGCAGGATCGTCCGGGTCGCGCGAAGCGAACTCCGTGCTGCTGCGCTCCTGCACAATCGCGAAGATGAAAAGCAGTACCGTGAGATTCACCAGCGTAGCGGCGATCAAACCCCCAATGACGGCCCTGCCCAGCGGCGCAGTAGATTCCGCGCCTTCGCCCAGCGCCAGGGCCATCGGACCATGGCGGCGATCATCGCCAGGCTGGTCATAAGAATCGGGCGCATGCGCGTGCGGGCCGCGCCCTACGTCAAACCGCAGGGATAGCAGATAAAAACCGAAGGCACTAACGTTTTTAGATTATTGCCGTTGTTCCTTGCGGGTCTTATAAAGGGTGACACGTTTTTCAAACAACGCGCTCGGCCTCACCGGCGCGTTTCTAGGAGGAAGGCAGCATGGCGTGGATTCGAACCGTTCCCATGGCGGAAGCCGATGAGCGATTGCTGAAGGCGATGAACGATCAGCGCGGGCTTTATCCCATAGAGTACGCAACACCCGTGCACGCTACCGGCGACGGCGGCAAAGACGCGCCTGGCATTGTGGCGTCGCACAGCCTGATTCCGGAGGCGCTGTATCACGCTTTTTCGACCTTCGGCGTGCTGATGTCTCCGGACCTTCCGCTCAGCCGGCGCCATCACGAGATGATCGCGACCATGGTGTCGGTCACGAACCGGTGCGTCTATTGAATCGAGTCGCACGCAGAGTTTCTGCGTCGAGTGACATTGGACGACGAGCTGATCCGGACTTTGGAAACCGATCACACGAAGGCGCCCCTCACACCGCAGGAGCGCGTCATGGTGGATTACGTGGTGAAGATCACCAGGGACGCCACCAAAGTCAGCCCGGAAGATCACGAGCGCCTGCGCGCCAGCGGTTTTGACGACAAAGCGATCCTGCAGATCACGCTGATCGCCTCCTGGTTCAATTACATCAACCGCGTCGCCGACGCGCTGGGCGTGGGTAGGGAACCGGCGCCTCTCGCCGCGGGCTCTTCCTGATCTCGAATCGGCCGGGAGCTCAAGTCAGGCGGGCGCAGACCTTGTCCTGATAGCTGAGGGTCACCACTCGCGCGAGAAGGTCAGCGCCTGCCAGGGCCGGGACGATAGGACGTTCACGCTGCGACGTTTTCGAGCACCGAATTGGCCCAGATGTAAAAAGCCACATGCGGGCTCCAGTACTCGCCAGTGCGCCAGTCGAGCTCGTAGTCCATATCGAGGATGGGCTGGTCGGCGGCGTTGCCTGCGATTCCGTTCATGATTCCGCCCGGAATGAGACCCACAAACCGCGAGTGCGGGTAAGGATTGCGCATGCCTTCGCCGGTCATCAGGCAGGCGGCGAACGGATTGGCTCCCATCACCCACTCGAGCTGGCGATACGCCAGTTCTACGCACGCCTTGGCGCGATCCGGACACAATTGTGCCGAGCGCGCCAACAGCAGCGCATTTCCCTCCAGGTGCGAGGTCGTGCCCAGCCACCAGAACTGCTTGCGCGTGGGCATGAAATACCGATAGAGCAGCCGGCCGTCGATGATCCGATAACTCTCCGGAGTCGGCTCCTTGACCGTGTGCGGCATTTGCGCGTATTCACCGAGAAACAGGCCCAGCGGGACGATCCCGTAGGCGCTGCGCTGCGACATGGGAAACAGGTACTCGTCCAGGTGCAACTTGACCGCGTCCAGCCACCGGTTGCGGTCCGGCGCATCCGGGAAAGTCTCCGAGAGCGTCAGCAGGGCCAGGGGCGGGAGAGCACTGTAGACTACTTCCACATACGGTTGGTTCCCGTCCATCCAGAATCCGCGCACCTGTTTCTGCTCAGCGATAAATGAACGGTTCTGGCGCTCGACGAGATCGCGACCGATCAGCGCCGCGTGCCGGCGATGCACGGGATCCTGGGTGGCGCGGAAGAGTTCGCAAGTGGCCATCGCCCACCACGCGAGTTCCAAAGTCGTCTGCGGAGCCCCGAAGGCGTTCCAGGCGCGCAGGCCGGCATCGAGACACTGCCGGGCGTACGCCGCATCGGACCTCGAATAGCCCTGTGCCGCCAGCGCTTCGAGCGTCACGAAAACGGCGGCTACGTCGCTGCGCTTTTCTGTGTTGAGATAGCGATCGTCGGCGGTCCCGATCACGTTATCGGTCCAGTGGTTGTCGGAATTATCGCCGTTCACGCCGCCCGCCGTGTCGGCCCAGATTTTGCCGTCCGTGTCCTGCATCTTCAGAAAGTAGCGATTGCCGAAGTGGACTTCCTCAAGAATCTGCTCGTGCGAAACGTCGCCCGGCCGCGGCTCGGGAATGTTGCGCATCAGGTTGAGGAGCGCGATCCCGTTCAGCATGGTCACGTCCATCCACTTGCGCAGATCGCCCGCGTCGTGCCACCCGCCGGTCACGTCCACATGCTGGCCGTTGTCGCGGCGGCGCGCGTCGTCGAGATGACAGGCCGGATGCACGCCCGGCACTTCGACCCCGCAGCGCTGGTATCGGTAGTACCCAACGGCTTTGGGCAGCGTGCGACGCCACACGTCGTCGCGAATGGCGAACTGCACGGAATGTTCGTCGCCGACCGTGATCTGATAAAGGGCAGGACGATCGAGATCGGAGAAATCGGCTGTCAGGCAAGGCCCGAGATCGGATTCGGCCGCCAGAGTGAGCGGACGCCTGAAGCGAAATGGTGTCACGACGTCGCGCAGGGTAAACTCGCGCGGCGGCGTGACTCCGGGGGGCGGCGCCTTCACCACCAGCACCTTTCGTCCGGCATGGGGACGAAACCCGAGGTGATTGAGAGCAATCGCGGGCCGTGCCGGCGCGGTCATCTTCTCGACCGGATCGCTTACCGGCGGTCCTTCCTGCGCCATGGCCGCGACGGGCAGGGCGGCCAGGGTGCCGAGAAACTGCCTGCGACCGAGAGGTGATGTGCCTCGATCTTGGCCGCGGTTTTCAGCGTCAGCCATCACGACCTCTTTGTCGGCCGCCCGCCAGGCCGTGACTCCGGCGGGATTGGCGGGCCTGGCCATCACTTGTTCCTTTTGCTCGCCACTTGCCCCTCTTGCTCGCCACTCGTCCCTGTTGCCCGCCACTTGCCCCTGTTGCCCGCCACTTGTCAGAACCTTCTGACTTTGACTTCTGGGTTCTGACTTCTGACTTCTGACTTAGTACCCTGTCGGCTGATTCACCGGCACGTCGCCCGATTCGCCCCACTGTGTGATGGTCTCCTGGCCATTACTCGATTGCAGGACATACCACGTTGCGTTCGACGGGCGCCATATGGCGATGTCGGTCTTCTCGTCGCCGTCGTAGTCTTTAGCCACCGGAACGTCGCCGTTTTCGCCGAAGGGCGTGATGACCATCGCTCCGGTGCTCGATTCGATGGTGTACCAGGTCCCGTTCGAGGGACGGAACACGGTGTAATCGGCCTTGGTGTCGCCATCATAATCGCCGGGCACCGGAACGTCGCCGCTCACGCCCCACTGCTCGGTGACCCTCGCACCGGTGCTGCTGAGGATCACGGACCAGGTGCCCGTGGAGGGTTGCCAGACGGCATAGTCGGTCTTGCCGTCGCC
>JASHQD010000662.1 GCA_030037755.1 Terriglobia bacterium | reverse complement strand
GGTGCTGGACGGCGGAAACGTCTTTCAGATCCTTCAACCCACTGCGGCTTTGATCGTGCTGGGAGGCACGATCGGAGCCGTCCTGGTTACGTACCCGCTGCCGGTTGTCAAGGCAAGCTTCAAGAGGCTCTCCAGCGTTTTCCGTGAGCAGACCATCGACCTGGAGGCGGTGATTCAGGAGATCGTCGGCTACGCGCATGAGGCTCGCCGTCACGGCATTGTGGCGCTCGACGCCAGCCTGCCGGGCATTCACGACCTCTTTCTCCGCAAAGCGCTCATGCTCGCGGTGGATGGCACGGAGCCCAAAGAACTCCGGGCGATTATGGAACTTGACATGGACCAGCAGGCGGAGCAGGAAGAGAAGTTACCGCAGGTGTTTGAGTCCGCCGGGGGCTTTTCACCTACCATCGGCATCATCGGAGCGATTCTCGGCCTGATCCAGGTGATGCAGCACCTGGACAACATTGACGAGGTGGGGAAGGGAATCGCCGTCGCCTTCGTGGCCACCATCTATGGCGTGGCGGCCGCCAACGTGTTTTTTCTTCCCGCCGGCGGCAAGCTGAAGATCAAAATCCGCGAAGGGCAACTGGCCCGCGAAATGATGCTCGAGGGCGTGCTCTCCATTCTCGAGGGGAAGAACCCGCGGATGGTTGAAACCAAACTGCGTGGCTACCTCACCGGCACTCTCTTCGCGGATAATCGGCCAGCCGCAGGGGGCGCGCAGTGAGCCGGCGCAAGAAGCTCGCCTCGCATCCGAATCACGAGCGTTGGCTCGTTTCCTATGCAGATTTCATCACTTTGCTCTTTGCCTTCTTTGTGGTCATGTTCGCCTCGTCTCAAGTGGACAAGCGCAAGGTGGGACAACTCGCGTTGGCCATCCAGGTCGCCTTTCAGCGCCTCGGAATGTTCACACCTTCGGGCGCGAACCCCAGCGTGGTAACAACGGAAACGCCCTTCGCCAAGGCGCAAATGATCGACAGTCCGGCCTATAGCGAAGACTTGGGCCGGATTGTGCCTTCCGGTTTCGGACAGTCGGCGCCGGACGAGGGCATCCAGCATCCGGACAGGATGCGGGAGCAGTTGCAGGATGCCCTTGCCAAGCAGATCCGGGATCAACAGGCCAGCGTAAGCGTCAGCCGCGAAGGCCTGGTGATCAGCCTGCGAGAAGTGGGGTTTTATGAAAGCGGATCCGCTACGCTGATGCCGAGCGCCCTTCCGGTGCTGGCGAAGATCGCTGCGATCCTCCTGCCCCGCGGCGAATTCATTCGCGTTGAGGGTCACACCGACAACGTTCCCATCCACAACTCCGCTTTCAGCTCCAATTGGCAACTCTCGACGGCCCGCGCCGCGAATATGATCGACCTCCTGATTACGAGGTTTGAGTTTGCTCCCTTTCGTCTTTCGGCGGCCGGCTACTCGGAGTACCATCCGGTCGCCAGCAACGACACCGCCGAGGGCAGGGCTCAAAATCGCCGCGTCGATATCGTCGTGCTGAATCCTGGCGTTTCGGGCTGGGCGGGAAGCAAAACGTCGACAACCGATTCGCGCAACGCCGGTCTCGCGCCGGACGGGACTGGGTCGCAGCCGTAGTCTGCGGCGCGGCCAACACCGCTTCTGTGACCAGTATCGATGCGGTTCAGCAAGGCCGCTACGAATGGCACCACGCTGGGGCGCACTTCCGAAGTGGCAGTAAAAGACGCTGCTGACGGGTCAGCCTGCACGACGAACGTGTGGCGACGACGCTCAATCGCGAAATCGGATGCGGTCAGCCTCTACGACCCAAAGCTGACCTTCTGGCGACCTTTCGGGCAACACCTTGACGGCACGTCGCAGAAGAGCAATCAACGTATTCTTGTCCTGAATCTTCGATCGAATCACGACGATTCCGGGGTGTTCGCCCGGCGGATAAGAACGAATATCGGCAAAGCCCAAATCCAACGTCACCAGGATTCGCTGCTCGCGGCGGCTGCGCTCCGCCACTACTGCGTCCTCAGCCCCACCGAGCCCCTCGTCTCCCACCGTTGCGGCCTCGAAGCCGGAATCGCGCAGCAGCGCCGCGTATTCCTCCGGCAGATTCTCATCAATTTTGAATCTCAAGCGCTGACTTCCAGCGGCAGGTCCACCGCCCCTTCCCGTGTTAGTTCCGCGGCGTACGCGAGAGCGGCGTCGATATCCTCGCTCGTGAGGGAGGGATAACTTGCCCGGATTTCATCCCGCGAAACCCCGGCCGCGACGTTATCGACGATGACCGAAACCATAACGCGGGTCCCATGGATACACGGCCTACCGTGGCATATGGCAGGATTTACGCTAATGCGTGCTTTCCAGTCTTGCATGCCCAGATTGTACCACCGTGCTGCTGCTTGGCCGTCGTGCCTTGCGGAAAGCCTTCCGCCCGGAGCGCATATAGCTAATTTGCCGCCGCGCGGAGAAGCTAGGGCTTTCCCGGGCGGCAGGTGATGGCGTCCGGAGAAGCAGAGAAGTCGTCAGAAAATTACCGGATGAGGGTTAGCTTGTGGGCGCGGCGAGGTGTGCTCCTCCACCGGCACGACACCACCGGGGTCGTCTGCTTAATTTCCCGCATCGACAAACTCACGGTAGTCCGCGGCCGAAATCAGCGCGTCGATTTCCTTGGGGTCGGCCAGCTTCACCTTGATGATCCAAGCCGCGTAGGGATTTTTGTGAACACGTCCGCCGGAGCTTGCGAGTTGCTTATTGACCTCGATCACGGTTCCTGACACGGGCGCATTCAGGGGTATACCGGCCATCCCTGCGTCGATTATCGCATAAGGGGCGCCGGCTGTGAGCTGATGCCCGACCTCCGGCAAGTGCAGGGCTCCGAGGACATATCTGTGATCGAGCGCCCAGGTCACGCCAATACTTGCCTCGCCGCCTTCCACCTTGACCCACTCATGATACTTGCTGTACTTGACGTCCGTGGGATACGGGTCCTGGACATCGGAGTAAGTGTCCCGGCCGGCGTGCGCTTCACGAAACGTCGAAGGAGAATCAATGTAATCGATTGCGTCTTGAACGGTGACCAGTAAACCTGCGTCGTCGGTGTCCGACTCCGTGCCGAAGGCGGCGTCGAAGCCCTCAACCATGTCCTCCATGTCCGGCTCAGCGGCATTCAGGTCGTCATCAAATCGCGCGCTCGGAACCACCTTATCTTCAGGCACGCTCAACTTTTGAGCGATGATCCGCCTGATGTTGTCCCACGTCGGGTCCTGTTTCTTGGATGTGGAGGGCTGGGCTCGCTCCTGGCTCTGATCGTTTTCGGGCGGCGCCGCGGGATGTCCGCAGGCAAGGGTTAAAGCTGCGAGGACAAGGAAGCCCGGCGCAACCCGGTCAGAAACAACACG
>JASHQD010000661.1 GCA_030037755.1 Terriglobia bacterium | reverse complement strand
GCGATTCGTTACTGCGAGACCCGTTTGCTGGACGCTCCCGCCGTGATCGGCTGGTTCCGCCCGATGGTGTTGCTGCCGATTACTGCGCTGACGGGCCTCTCCGAGCAGCAACTCGAGGCGGTGATCGCCCACGAACTCGCTCACATTCGCCGGCTCGATGCCTTCGTCAATCTCTTTCAGACAGCGGCCGAGACGCTGCTCTTTTATCACCCCGCCGTCTGGTGGCTGAGCGGACGAATCCGCGCCGAGCGTGAGAACTGCTGCGACGATGCCGCCGTAGCCGTGTGCGGTGGGGCCACCGAGTATGCGCGCGCGCTGGTGCTGATGGAGGAATGGCGGACGTCGCCCGTGCTGGCATTGGCCGCCAATCAAGGATCGCTCAAAGCTCGCGTGATGCGGCTGCTCGCGCCCCGCAAAGCAAAACCGGAAATTCGCGGCGCCGGATTCGCCGTCGCCCTGCTCGGCGTGGCGAGTATGCTGCTGGCCGGCAACTCATTTTTGGGTTTCGCGCACAACTTGCTCGACTCCAGACCGGCCGTCTCAACCCCATCGGCCGCGACGGTACGAGCCGAGACGCATGTCATCGTCCGCGAGACGCTGGCGCGCACCTTGCGCGCCGAGCGCGCTTTCGACGCAGCGCGGGTGGTCGGAACCGTCCGGCACGCGGTCGCGCAGGCGACGGCATCGTCCGCCGGCCACGCGGCCTACGCGAGCGACGATGCCGCAGCGGTCGGGTGGAATCATGATCAGGACCAGAGCGCGACCGGTGACAGCCAGGAACAGAAAGAGTCCTACATCGATGGACTGGCTTCGGCGGGTCTTAAGAACCTGTCGGCCGACGATCTGGTCGCCTTGAAAGTCCAGGGCGTAACGCCCGCCTACGTGCGCGCGATTCACGCGGCCGGTCTCCAGCCCAGCGTCGAACAACTTGTCGGGCTGAAGGTCCAGGGCGTGACCCCGGAGTACATCCGCGACCTCAAGAGCGAGGGCTACAACCCGAACGTCGACGAGATTATCGGGTTCAAGGTCCAGGGGGTCTCACCCGAGTACATCCGTGACATTCGCGCGCTCGGCTTCAACCCCAAGGCGGATGAAATCATCGGCCTTAAAGTCCAGGGCGTGACGCCGGATTACATTCGCGAACTGCACGCTGAGGGTTTCGATCTGAATCTGGACGACATCATGGGCATGAAAGTACAGGGGGTCACTCCGGAGTACGTGAACGCATTGCGCGCGGCCGGATTCAAGGTGAGCGCGGAGGAGGTCATCGGCATGAAAGTGCAGGGTGTGACGCCCGATTACATTCGCGACATGCGTGCCGCCGGAGTGGATCCGAAGATCGACGAACTCATGGGATTGAAAGTCCAGGGTGTAACGCCCGAGTACGTCCGCGACATGAAGGCCGAGGGCATCAAGCCTTCCGCTGACGAATTGATCGGCCTGAAGGTGCAGGGCGTAACGCCGCAATACATCCGCGATATGAAAGCTCAAGGCGTCAACGTGAACTCCGATGAGCTCGTCGGGTTGAAGGTGCAGGGCGTAACACCGGAGTACGTCCGCGATATGAAAGCCGCCGGCTTCACCCCGAACGCGGACCAGTTGGTGGGCATGAAGACGCAGGGCGTCACGCCGGAGTACGTGAAGGCGCTGCGTGCGGCGGGGCTGAAGAATCTCAACCTCGACGACGTGGTCTCGGCGAAGGTCATGGGCATTACGCCGGAGTTTGTGGAGAAAGCCAAGAGCCACGGGTTCCAGGATCTGACGCTCGACAAGCTGATCGCGCTGAAGCAGGCCGGAGTTTTCTAGGCTAGATCATCGGCCAAAGTGGCGAGTGGCAAGTGCCGAGCAAAGACTCTTCCCGCGCTGCGAAGAAGTTCGGAATGGGTGCTACACAAATCACAGAGCTCCGTAAGCTCTGTGCTACTAACATTCACTTTCTGCTCCAGCCGCGAAGATTTGGGACTCGCCACTCGCCACTTCTGGCGAATTGGGTTGCGGCGAGCCGCTCCGGGTTTAGTCTTTGTCAGCCTACAGTACACACAACGAGGTTTGGAGGGAATCATGACGCGCCAAAAGATCGGATTTGCACTCGGAATCGCGGCTACCGTTTGCTTGCTAGCCACGGCCACGCCGTCGCGCGCCGCGACCAGCACGGCCACCGGCGACTGGACGCTCAGCAAGTCGGATGAGCCCGGCAAGGTGCATTTCGCCGTCATTCGCCACGAGCACGGAGGTCATAGCGAGTCAAGCTCCGACTGGTCCGTTGACCAGTTCCAGGGCCTCGATCTTTCGGCCTCGGGCCGGCACGAAGTGAAATTCTCCATCACCCGCGAGGCCGGCAAATTCGATTGCGAGGGCTTCCTCGACAGCGGCGAAGGCGCGGGACTGTTCCACTTCTATCCCAACGAACAGTACCCGCAGCAGATGAAGTCGCTCGGATTCGATGGCATCGACACCGAGAAGCAGATCACCATGGCCATCGAGGACGTCACCACGGAATTCGCCAGGGAGATGCAGGCCGAGCACATCACCGGCCTCGACACCGACAAGCTGATCGCCTTCCGCATCTTCGGCGTCAGCAAGCAATTCATTGAAGACCTGCGCCGGTCGGGGCTCAACGTGACGGATAGCGACAAGCTGGTGGCGTTTCGCATTCACGGCGTCACCCCCGAGATGGTGCGGGCCTTGCGCGACGCGGGCTACCAGCCGGACGAGGACAAGCTGATCGCCATGAGGATCCACGGCGCCACGCCCGAGTGGATCTCCGAGCTTAAGAAGGACGGCTACAATCACGTCGATCTGGATCAGCTCATCGCCTTCCGCATCCACGGAGTATCGCCGGAATTTATCGAGAAGTTGGAGGGAATGGGTTACTCGCACCCCGACCCGGACGAACTGATCGCTTTCCGGATTCACGGCGTTTCCCCGGAATTCATCGACCAGCTCAAGAACCTCGGCTATTCGCATCCCGATGCGAATCAACTCATCGCCTTCCGGATTCACGGCGTAACGCCGGAGTTCATCGCCAAAATGCAGGCGCGCGGCATGAAGGATCTGTCGCCGGACCAGTTGGTGAACCTGAAGATTCACGGGATCGATTAGCGGCTCTGCCCCTGCCTCCGACAGCGCCATGGCACCAGCGATCCCGACCACCAGCAGTTTGCGCGAAGGACAGGGCGCGCCGATACACTGACGGGCGCCGGGGAGCGGCGGCGACATTGAAAGGCGATGTCGCCGCCACCCGTCGTCACCCTGTGTCCAACTCGATACGGGGTTCGGACGAAAGGTTACAGCGGCTCGGGATTGATTTCGCTCACTCGGCAGTCGGCTTACGCTGCCCGAGAACCACTCCAATCGCGACCCCGATACACATTCCGGAAGCGATCAACCGCAAGATGTCCGCTGGATGAAATACCCGAAGCGACGCCGCTTGCAGCAACGAACAGAGGCCGATGAAGCCCACCAGCAGCGCTGCCCGCGAACGTTTCTTTCTGTTCATTCTTCCCCTCCTGAGTCGCACCAGCGATCTTGAATCTGGCGCGGTCCATCACGGCGGTTCATAAGCAATTGTAGAACCATCCTCGGGTGAACCGGAGCGATCGCATGCGAAGGACAGCAGATGACCACATTGTTAACAGGTGCCCCGGCTGGCGCAACCATTCTTGCGGGATTCACGACTTCTCGGCCCTCGCGACAAGGTCTGATGCGCCAGCCCCCGGCCACAACGAGGGCGCCGCGAGACATTGACGGGCACCGGGGGAGCGGCGGCGACATTGAGAGGCGATTTCGCCGCCACCCGTCGCATGGTATGCTTTCCGTGATCGCTGGTCCCTCTTTGGACGATGCTAACCCAGGCCGAAGCCGACGGTTTGATGGGAATGACCAAGCATTTCGCGCGTCCTCCCGCCACAATCACCATACCGCCTGGCACCGATGATACCTACGAACTCGCTGGGCTCGACGGCCGGGAGGAGTTTCTAGTGGATGTCTGGCGTGGAATGCTCCGCCTTTCCAAATTGAGGTTTCAAAACAGGGTTCGAACCGCTGTGATCCTCGTTCGACTGGATGTAGACGGGGCACCTCACACGAATCCTGATGGTGTGCGGTTGCCGGGCACCCACTTGCACCTGTTTAGAGAAGGCTATGAGGACCGATGGGCCTTCCCGGTGGACAGCGGGGTTTTTACTCTGTTGAGCGATCCCGGCACGACTTTTCACGAGTTCTGCGCATTCTGTAGGATTGAATCGCCTCCGCCCGTTCAGGGGGTCATCACGTGAATCGAGACGAGTGCCAGAAGCTGATCAATTCTTACGTGGATTGGCTGCGCCAGGGGCTTTCCGTAGAGGACGTAAACGGCGCCTGCGAGCTGACGACTCCATTTCTCGACCGCCACAATGACCATCTGCAGGTGTACGCGCTGCGAAAGAACGGCAACATCGTGCTCTCCGACGATGGATACATTCTGTCGGACTTGAGAACCAGTGGCCTCGACGTGGACACGCCCAAGCGAAAGATGGTCCTGGACGGCGTTCTCAACGGCCTCGGCGTGCGCGTGGAGAACGATCAACTGCTCGTGGAGGCGTCACCGAAGAACCTCGGGCAAAGGCTCCATTCCCTCGTTCAGGCCATGCTGGCGATCAACGATATGTTCGTGATGGCCCAGCCTCGGGTGGCGAGCTTCTTCTTTGAGGATGTGCGCGCCTTTCTCGACGGTAACGATATCCGTTACACGGCCAGGGTGAAGCTGGCAGGCAAGAGCGGCTACGATCATGGAGTCGACTTTCTCATCCCCAAGTCGCGCACGCGCCCGGAGCGAATCCTGCAAGCCATCGCAGCACCCAAAAGGGACAATATCTTCGCCTATCTGTGGACTTTGAGCGACACGCGGTCCGCCCGGAGCGGAACCGAACAGGAGGCCGAAGCTTACGCCTTTCTCAACGACCAGGAACAATCAGTCGGCGGGGATGTGGTCGAGGCCTTGAACGCGTATCGCGTCGTGCCTGCCGTGTGGTCCGAGCGTGGGCGCTACGTGAACGCTCTGCGGGAGTGAGGTCGGCACCTGCAGGGTCGGGCCGAATCGCCACGCAGTTCGCTCAGATAGTGACGGCAACGCGGGCGTCTGGCAACACTTCGATGTCATCGGACGAGCCGCCGGGAAGCGGGGCGCCTTCCTCACGGAGCTCGTCCACGATCATGTGAATGACCTCGTCGATGTTTCTGAACGCTTCGTCTTCAGTCGCGCCCTGAGTCACAGCGCCAAGATGACGCAACGCCGGGCAGTAGGCGTGATAACCGCCTTCGTCCGGCTCCACCACGACCTTAAACGCGTAAGTTTTCATAAGACCACTCTCTTCAACCTAATGGGTAACAGGACCCCGATGCCTGTCAAGCCCTGCCATGCTACCACCCGGGAAATGCGGTCGGGTTCGCTTTCGAGCTGCGAGAAGCGAGCGCCATGCTTGGCGTCTACAGTGTAATTGTTACACTTTTGCCTCTAACCTGTTGGAATCACGCGGCAAATAAAGTTTCTCACTTTTCTCACTTTCACCCACCGTCCCAAATTTCGGGAGGACAATACTATTGTCGGCCTTTCGTGCTCAAAATAGAGCACTTATCTGGCCAGGAGGTAATCCTCATGTCGTCACGTCGTACACCCCAATCCACACCAGCGGCCCTCGCCGCCCGTCGCGCCGACGCCCGGAAATCCACCGGATCCCGGACACCGGGCTGTAAGCAACATTCAATTTTACACGAACGAACCCAACAGGTTAATGAAAACAAGGCACTTCTGTTTTTCATAGTGCCAGAATCCCGTTAGGTTGCTGAAAACAAAGGTACTTATATGTTCTATCCCGTTATATTGTTGATGTACAATGATTTAGATTCAATTTGAGGAATGAAAAACGATACCGCTGGTGCAGAAAGGAGCCCTCTTGGGGGCCGCGCAGGTCCTATTCGTCCCGGCGCCGAAGGGCAGAGACGAAAGACGAGAGACGAAGGCAGACCGAGGAGGAAGAGAGGCAAGAAGTGACCTGCGAGGACAGCGCCGGCGAGGATTCCGAAGACCGGACACCGGATTCCGGCAACCGGCAAGCGAATATCGAAGCGGAAGTGAGCTGCGGAGACAGCGCCGGCGAGGATTCCGAAGACCGGATACCGGATTCCGGCAACCGGCTAGCGAATATCGAAGCGGAAGTGAGCTGCGGAGACAACGCCGACGAGGATTCCGAAGACCGGATGCCGGATTCCGGCAACCGGCAAGCGAATATCGAAGCGGAAGTGAGCCGCGGAGGCAGCGCTGGCGAGGATTCCGAAGACCAGATTACCGGCTTCCGGCAACCGAAAACCGAATACCGATAACCGAACACCGACCTTGACAGACCTACCGGTCGGTAGGTTACAATCGCGCAATCATCGCGAAAGCGAGACTCGC
>JASHQD010000660.1 GCA_030037755.1 Terriglobia bacterium | reverse complement strand
GGGTGGGCGGCAGCGAATCGAACAAGCAGATCAAGTTCTGGAACAATCTGCTGATTTCTCAAGGCGGCATGCCGCTGGTGGAGATCGAGCCGCGTCAGCATGTGACGTTTCAGGGCAACGACTACTGGGCAAGCGACGGAAAATCCGTCTTTATGGACAGCGGCGCCACTTACAGCAGCCTCGATCAGTGGCGCGCGGCCACGGGCCGCGAGCGCCTGCGCGGAGAAGCGACCGGCATCGACGCCGATCCGAAATTGACTGCGACGAACGCGGGCATCACGATGGCCGGGAAGGGACCGCTCGCTGATCTTACCGCCTATCGCCTGCTGCCGGGATCGCTGCTGATCGGTGCAGGGCTCGATCTCGCCTCGGAATTTGGCATTGACGCGGGCCCGCATGACTTTTGGGGAACGCCTGTCCCGAAGGGCAAGAAGCTCGACATCGGAGCGTGTGAAGCGCCTGTTCAACCTCGCTGAGATCGAAGCAAGACCTAAGCATGAACCAAGGAGGTCACCCGTGGCACAACAAAGCTCAAGCGTGATTTTCATCGGCATCCGCGGCACGGTACTGGCCCTGGAAACCTCGAGCGGCGCTGAAGTGTGGCGAACCAAGCTCGAGGGCTCGCAATTCGTCAACGTAGTCGTGGACGGCGACGCTGTATATGCCGGCACTCAGGGCAAATTGTTCTGCCTGAGCGCTGCCAGTGGAACCATCCGCTGGAAGAATGAACTCAAAGGACTCGGCCTGGGCCTTGTGACCATCGGTGTCGCCGGGCAGAGTTCTCTCCCCGCAGGGCGCGCGCAGATGGACGCCGACGCCGCAGCCCGCGCCGCCGCAACCGCCGCGGTGGTCGTCGCCGTGAGCTAAGCGGGCCATCCGGCGATTATCGCGGCCATAAAACGAATCAATTGGATTCCGCGCGCGCGACACATCAAACTGGTAGCGGTACGAGAACACGTATGACGAGTCCTTTACAAGCCTCGAACGCCACAGAATGTGTGGGGCACACCGGCCCCTGGAACCGCGTCCAATCCTCATCATCTAATACGTAGTCGCCAAATCTTAACAAAGCAGCCACAATACCGATCAGCCCTTCTTTTTATGATCGCAAGGAGGACGAAATGCAAACTACCGCACAACCGATGAAGCAGTACCTGCTGGCAAGCGATTTTGATCAGACTCTGAGCTTCAACGATTCCGGCCTGGTACTGAGCGAGATTGTTGGAATACCTGCTGAGGTGTTCGAGGCCAAGATCGCCACGCTGGCCGTGCAGAATCTCGTTCAGCAGGGCGGCGAGCTGACTTATCTTCTGCTCCACGATCCCGAGTATCGCTCGCGAGTCCGCAGGGAACATCTGATGAAGGCCGGCAAGGAGGTGCGGCTCAAGAAGAACATCCGCCAACTCTCGGACATTCTCGGCCACGCCATCGAGGGCTATCGCTTTGACCTGCACGTGATCTCCGCCTCGCCCCAGGAAGTGATCGAGTCGGCGCTCGAGGACATTATCCCTGCTTCGAACATTCACGGCACCCAACTGGTCTATGACGCGTCGGGCGCTGTCGAATCCGTGGTGCGCGTGAACGCCGGATACGGGAAGGTGGCGGTGCTCGACGACCTGCAGCGGCTGTTTCAGGTGGGCGCCGAACGCATCATCTACGTGGGCGACGGCAGCTCCGACATTCACGTGATGCTGCACGTGAACCGGCGCGACGGCTTCACCATTGCGGTGTCGCAGGCGCGGCACATCGCGCAGATCGCCAAACGCACGGTGCTGAGTGACGATGCGCTGAGCGTGCTGATTCCCGTGCTCGAGGAGATCGCGGGCTGGGACGCAGCGCGCATCCGGGTATTTTTCGAAGCGCAGGGGCTCCTGATCCAGGAGTGGGACCGCGTGCGGGCCGACTGGCTCACCATCGCGCCCAATACGCCGCAGGCAGTACTGCCCAGTGGAGGAATGACGAATGTCAATCTTTCCTGACGGCCTCGGCTGGATGGCGACCGCTATCTTTGTCCTCTCCTATTTTTCCAGGGACGCGACGAAGCTGCGGCTGGTGCAGGCGGCCGCCGCGCTCTTCTGGATTTTCTACGGCGTGCTGATTCACGCCCGGCCGGTGATCGTGGCCAACGTGATCGTCACCAGCGTGGCGATCTTCTCGGCGTCGCGATTGATGAGACGCAAGACGGGTGCGGCGTGAGACCCGCCCTGGGCGCCCGATCGGATCACTGCTGCCTCAGCGCTACGTTCGGCTCAACGCGCATGGCGCGGCGCGCAGGTACGTAGCACGCCGCAAGGGCCACCATACCCAGGCTGAGGGCGACCGCGGCGAAAGTCACGGGGTCCGTAGCGCTGATCCCGAAAAGCTGGCTGCTCAGGAATCGCGTGAGCACCAGCGAGAGCGCCAGACCGAGGCCGAGCCCCACCAGCGTAAGGCGCAGGCCTTGCGCCAGCACCAGCCGCACCACGTGGCGCCGGTCTGCGCCCAGGGCCATGCGGATTCCGATCTCGCGGGTACGTTGCCTAGCGCTATAGGCTATTACTCCGTAAATTCCCACCGTTGCCAGGATCAGCGCCAGGAGCCCGAAGGCGCCGACAAATGTGCCCGCCAGGCGCTGGTTGGTGCTCACGATCTCGACGCGCACCGCCAGGCTGTCCACGTCATAGACCGCCAGGTCCGCGTTGAGCTCGTGGATCGCCTTCTCGAGCGCAGGGACAGAAGCCATGGGATCGCCCGCTACGCGTGCCAGAACGGTCGGGTGGCTGGTGTAGTCCTGAAACAGCGGCAGGTAAAGGAACGGCCGCGCCTTCTCGTTCAATTGATCGTAGGCGCTGTTACGCGTCACGCCCACCACGATGGACCAGTGGCCTTGCGCCCAGACGCGCTTGCCGATGGCATCCTGATTTGGCCAGTAGCGGTCCACCAGCGCCTGGTTCACCATGACGACCGGCTGCGAGTCCTCATCGTCGCGCGCCGTGAACTCCCGGCCGGCGAGCAGCGGAATCTGCATCGTGCGCAGGTAGTCCGGACCTACGGCGTCGCTGCGGACGTCCATGGCTTCGCGCAGTTGGGGCACATAGCCCTCGAGCTTCACCATTTCCGTGTCGTGCACCAGGCCAAGGGGTATGGTGCCGGCCAGGCTCGACGCTTGCACGCCGGGCATGGCAGTGATCTTTGCGAGGAGCTGCCGGTCGAATTCGTGTCCCTGCTTCGAGGTGTAGCCCGCCGGGAAGAGATCGAAGGAAGCGAGAATGACGTGCTGGGGATTGAAGCCCGGGTCGGTCTGCTGCGCCCGGCGGAAGGCGCGGATGAACAACCCAGCCGCGACCAGCAACAGCAGCGACAGGGCAAGCTGCACGACCGCGAGCGCGCCGGTCAGGCGCGCCTTGTGCCGTCCTCCCGAGGCGCTGCCCGCCTCTTCCTTGAGGATCGCGACCGGGTCGAGACGCGCGGCCCGCAGAGCGGGAAGAATTCCAAAGATCACGCCGGTCGCGATGGAGATGGCGAGCCCGGCCAGAAGCACGGTCCGGTCCGGCCGCACGTCAAGGGACATTGGAAAGCTCGTCGGCGGGATAAAACTGGCCAGCGTCCCGGTGGACCACGCCGTGATCAGAAGGGCGACGCCGCCTCCGGCCAGGGCCAGCAGCGCGCTTTCCACCAGAAGCTGGCGCATCACGCGCCATCGGCCGGCGCCCACGGAAAGACGGATGGCGATTTCGCGCCGGCGCGACACCGAGCGCACCAGCAGCAGATTCGCCACGTTAGCGCAGGCCAGCAGCAGCACCAGGCCCGCGATGGCCATCAACATGGGAAGCAGAATGTAGAAGTAGCCGTTGGCGCCGTTTGGCGCGCGCCAGAGCGGATAGGCGGCAATATCATTGTGGCCGAAATGCGAGTCCGGGAACTGCTCCGCGAGATGCTGCATGATCAGGGTCAATTCCCCGCGCGCTTCGTCGATGGAGACGCCGGGCTTGAGCCTGCCCTGCATCATCAACTCGTTGTCGCCGCGATCGTGAGTCCAATCGTAGCCTTTCATCGTCTCCTGCTCCATCATGACCGGCACCCAGAGGTCGGTGCGCAGACCGGTCATTGTGCCTTGGAAGGCCGGCGGGGCCACACCGACCACGGTGAAAGGATGGCGGTTGAGAAAGATCGTCCGGCCGACGATATGAGGGTCGCCACCGAAGCGCCGCTGCCACAGGCCGTAGTTCAGCACCGCCACCGGCGCTCCATTGAGTTTCTCGTCCTCCGCGGGCAGGAAGGCGCGGCCCAGGACCGGCCGGACGCGGAAAACATCGAAGTAATTCGCCGAGACGTCCGCGGCCCAGAGGCGCTCAGGCTTGCCTGACCCTGTCAGGTCGAGGGGGCGGAACGCGAAAGCCATCAAGCCGGAGAAGCTTTTGCTCCCGGCCTTCAGGTCCAGGTAATCCGGGTAGGAGAACTGCCCAGGCTCGTTGACGGTGCCGCCACGGGTGATTGAGACCACCTCGCTCGTCTGCCGCGCGCCCGGAATGGGATTGAGCAGGGTGGAATTGATCCAGCTGAAGATCGTGGTGTTGGCGCCGATGCCCAAAGCCAGGGTGAGAATAGCGAGCGTGGTGAAGCCCAGGTTCTTATGAAGCATGCGCCAGCCGTAGCGAACATCCTGCAGCAGCGTGTCGAGCGAGGGCAGCCCGCGCCGTTCGCGATAGCTTTCCTTCGTCTGCTCCACACCGCCCAGGCGGATCAGCGCCTGGCGCCGCGCCTCGTCGGGCGGCATGCCGCTGCGGACGTTGTCTTCGATGTGCAGGGCGAGATTGCTTTCCAGCTCTGCCGCCAACTCTTGTTCGCGGTGCCTGCCCGCGAACGTCCCGAGCAGCCGCAACAGCCACGCGCGTGTTCGTCTCATGATTGCTCCCCGGGCGCGAGAAAGCGCGCCACAATCGCGGTGGTCCGCTCCCATTCCTTCGCCTCGCGCTCCACCTGCTGGTGGCCGGCGCGCGTGAGACGGTAGAACTTGGCCTTGCGCTTGTTGTCGCTGAGGCCCCACTCCGAACCGATGTAGCCTTCCTGCTCGAGCTTGAGCAGCGCGGGATAGATGGTTCCGTAGTTGACCGACAAACGATCGCCGCTGGTCTGCTCGATGCGTCGCGCGATCCCGTACCCGTGCAGCGGCCCCATGCTTTCAAGCGTCTTGAGGATCATCAGGGCCAGCGTTCCTTGCCAAACATCGGATTTCTCCGGCATACGCCTCCTATGGGATTCCCATAACAAGATACACGAGGCCCTATGGGATTGCAATAGGAAATTTGAAGAGCGCGCATTTCGGGATTTGACTCCTCCGAAGCCAGCGACTGAGGCACCGCCGGTAGCCTGGTCCCGATGGGATCCGGGCCATCTCACAGATTGGCGCCCCGGATCGTGGCTGAACAGGTTCCCCTCTGCGTCGAAGACATCGTTTTTTCGCCCTTCAGATTCCATCTAAATCACTGTCCGTCATCAACATCCTGGGTTTATTCGGATAAGTGCCTTTGTTTTCAGTGACATGCTGGGTTCGTTCGTGTAAAATCGAGACATCCACACGGGTTTCCTCCGCAATCGCAAAAAGAAGTGCTTTTTTCGCAGCAGAGACGTCGTTTCTGCGCTTCTTTCTCGGCCTAACATCTGTCCATTCAATGAGCTAACGGGTTTCGTCCCATAAGTATCTTTGTTTTCAGTAACCTAACGGCTTTCGCGCTCTATGAAAAACAGAAGCGCTTTGTTTTCAGTAACCTGTTGGGTTCGTTCGTGTAAAATCAAGACATCCACCTCGCCACCTCCCACTGAATTCGGGCCCGGAGCCCAACACCAGTATTGTCCTCCCGAAATTTGGGACAGTGGGGAACAGTGAGAAAAGCGAGAAACTTTATTTGCATAATGGTTTCAGTGGCTTAGACTTAAAAGAGTAGAAATTACACGCGAGAGGACGGCTTGCCTCCCGGCCGGCGGCGACTTGCGGAGCTGACGCGAAGTGAACCCAATCAAATTCTAATCGCAAGTTGGGAACGCGAAATTCGGGTTTGGATGGGAATGATCGCGTGCCTGCCGCGCCGCCTGAAGAGGGAATGGTAAGAACATGATTAAGAAAACGGTTGCGGATCTCGCGACCATCGAGGCCATGCTCGATGAGGTTGAGGAGTATGCGGTGAGGTCGCTGCCTGCCGGCGGACGCTCAATCAACATCGAAATCGAATCGGAAGTGCCCTTATCATGACCTCCTTCCCCACCTTGGCGTGCCGCTCGACGTCCTGCGATTGAAGGCGAAGCATGCAGCACAGGCGCTTGAGGAGTATCAGGACTCGCTTCCCAAACCGCTGACCCACCTTGGCCTGTTAGGTCGTTCCACAGCTGCGAATTCGATAGAGAACGTGTGGCCGCAGCGGATGCCCCTCCGGCAATGCCGGATGATCGAAGTCGTCCTCCACCGAGTGCGTCATCCCGATGCGATCCATGACGCGACGTGAGCGCAGATTGCTCGCGGTTGTGAAGGAAACGATCTCGTCCAGCTTCAATTCGTCGAATCCAAAGGCGAGCACGGCGCGTGCTCCCTCGGTTGCGTAGCCTTTCCCCCAGTGCTCGCGCGCGAGGCGCCAGCCGATTTCGACGCACGGCGTGAAGTGCGCCTGGAACGACGGCACTGCCAGGCCGACATATCCAGCAAACGGTGACACACTTGGAATCTCGACGGCCCACAATCCAAAACGGTGCTTCGTGAAATGTGCCTCAATGCGATCGGCCAAAGCGTCGCTTTCGGTGCGCGACAGGGGCGAAGGGAAATACTCCATCACGACAGGATCGGCATTGAGGATCGAGAAGGGTTCGCGATCTTCGGGACGCCAGTGACGGAGGATTAGTCGGGCAGTTCTCAGTTCGGGGCGCATGCGTGAGTGTCGAGTATTTACGGGTGGCTGTAAGCCGTCAGCCGTCAGCCCTCAGCAAGCCTTACTCCCGTGGACTGCCGACTGCTGACTGCCGACTGCTGATCGCTGACGGCTGACAGATGCGCGACCACGCATTCGCCCAGCCCGTCCAAACGGTATCCACCTTCGAGGACCGAGACGATTCGTCCATGGGCAAATTGCGCCGCCAATCTCACGACCACGCGCGTGATGGCCGCGAAGCCTTCCGGCGTGACGTCAAACTGGCCCAGCAGGTCATGACGCATGGCGTCGAAACCCGCGCTGATCAGAACGAACTCGGGCCTGAAGGCCCGCACGGCGGGAACGAGCTTGCTTTCGAACGCGTTCAGGATCTGCGCGTCGCTCGCCCCGGCGGGTAGAGGCACGTTGAGGGTAGTTCCGGCGCCCTTTCCCTCGCCTGTCTCCGAGGGATGGCCCGTCCCGGGATAAGCTCCGTAATGATGAGTGCTGAAGTAGAAGACGGATCCGTCTTCGTAGAAGATGTCTTCGGTTCCGTTGCCGTGATGA
>JASHQD010000659.1 GCA_030037755.1 Terriglobia bacterium | reverse complement strand
GCCAGCTGGGTGTCGGTGATGTTGGCTTTACTGTGCTCGACCAGAATGCCGCCGCTCGAGCTGATGCGTTTGGGCCAGCCGAGATTCATCATCCAACGCACCATGTCGAGCATGTGGACGCCCATGTCGCCCATGATGCCGTTGCCGTACTCCATGAATTCGCGCCAGCCTCGAGGATGCACCAGCTCGTTGTAAGGCCTCATGGGAGCGGGTCCGGTCCACATCTCGTAATCCAGGTTCGGGGGCGGCGCCGTGTCCGGCGGATTCGTGGTGGCACGCATGTGGTAATAGCAGTAGATCTCCACCAGGCCTACCGTTCCCAGTCTTCCTGCCTGCACCACCTTCTCACGCGCATCCACCAGATGCGGCGTGCTGCGCCGCTGCAAGCCGATCTGCACCACTCGATTGTATTTGCGCGCCGCCGCCAGCATCGCCTGGCCTTCGATCACGTCCGCGCTGATCGGCTTCTGGCACCAGACGTCGGCGCCGGATTTTATGGCTTCGATCGTGGCCAGGGCGTGCCAGTGATCCGGCGTGCCCACCAGCACGATGTCGAGATCTTTTTCGGCCAGCATCTTGCGGTAGTCGACGTAAGTGCGAGGCTTCTGGTGCGACGCCTGGCGCTGGGACGTCAACTCCGCCGCTTCGGATAGCATGTTCGAATCGACGTCGCACAGCGAGACCACGTTCACCGGCGCAACCTGGATCAGCCGGAACAAGTCCGTCTTACCGTACCAGCCACAACCGATCAGGCCCACCCGCAGGTTCTTCGAGTCCGCAACCTGTTCCGCCCGAACGCCGCCGGCCAACCAAGCCAGACCCGCGGCGCTGCTCCACACAAACTGCCGACGATTCATCGTCCTGACCTCCGTCTGTTTGAACCAGCTTCCCAGTTTACTGAATCGGGGTTTGCTTGTGGCGTGATCGTTGCCTGGGTACCGCTGGAAATAAGTTCACAGTGCCCCGTGAGCCAACCGCTATCGGCTATCATAGTGCAGCAAGACATGGGCCGCCAGCATCGGTGGCCGCTGTTCATGGGGGAATGAAAAGTGAAATTGCCCCGCCCCGCCGTCGCTGTCCAATGCCTGGTAATCCTGCTCTCCCCACTGTTGGTTCCCCTTCCGCATGGCGGCATGGGCATAGCCTCCAAGCCTACTGGGCAGAGCGGGGAGACAGCTCCCGGGAGCGGCCGTTTGACAACCACGAGAACGGAGCCGGCTCAATTCATGGCGCTCGATGCGAGCAAATCCCATCTCGTGAACGCGTTCACCGGCAGGCCCGTGTTCATCACGGGTGACGCTGCCTGGTCGCTGATCGCACAGCCCTCCGACGCCGACGTGGACGTCTACCTCGAAGATCGGGCGTCGCGGGGATTCAACGCCATTATCGTCAACCTGATCGAGCACCAATATGCCGACCATGCACCGGCCGATTTCTATGGCAACCCGCCCTTCAACGGCCCCAGTTTTTCACATCCCAACGAGCGTTATTTCGCTCACGCGGATTCCGTCATCAGGAGGGCGGCGGCAAAGGGGATTACGGTGTTTTTGTTTCCCGCGTATCTTGGTTACGGTTCCGGCGCCTGCAATAAAAGCGACGAAGGTTGGGGAACCGACATGGCAAGCGCCTCCGACGAGGTCATGAAGGCCTGGGGTGCCTATGTCGGAAATCGCTACAAGTCCTTCCCGAATATTGTCTACGTCATCGGCTGCGATGCCGACCCGCGCACCTGCAAGCCGTCTCTTCTGGGAAAACTCAACGACGTTGCGGCCGGGATCAAATCCGCCGATCCCAT
This sequence comes from Terriglobia bacterium, assembly GCA_030037755.1. Lineage (GTDB taxonomy): Bacteria > Acidobacteriota > Terriglobia > UBA7540 > UBA7540 > Gp13-AA77. The sequence continues at coordinate 2,380 of JASHQD010000659.1, read as the reverse complement.
TCACCTGATGACCGCTGACAACGCCGGTCAGCAGTCCGCGTTGGATGTGTGGTCCGGGTACTCCTGGCTGGACATCAATCTGATGTATAACTCTTCCAACCCGGCCAAGTTGAACTTCGAATACACGCGCCCGGATTTCCTGCCCTTTTTTATGGATGAGGACGAATACGAGAACGAGCACAACACGACCCCACTCCGGCTTCGCACCCGCCAGTATTGGAGCGTTCTCAGCGGAGCCTACCTGGGGAGCTTCTTTGGCAACAATCCGATTTGGTGCTTCGGCGAGACCAACCGGAGGTCCGCGGTGCCATGCCGCGCCGACAAGTCGTGGAAGAACGAGTTGGCTTCGCCTGGCTCAGCAGGACAATCGTGGTTCGGAAGGCTCTTTCGTTCCCGGGAATACTGGTTATTGGTGCCGGATATCCGGCATACGGTGGTCACCGCCGGACATGGCTCGGGTTCGACCCTGACGACGGCCGCGAGGACGAGGGATGGCCAAACCATCATCGCGTATATTCCGAACGGGAACCGCGCAACCCTGACCGTCGACATGAGCAAGATCACCAGCGCCACAAAGAGAGCGAAATGCTGGTGGTTCGATCCGGGCACGGGCTCGGCTACCCGCATTGGGACGTTTCCGAGCCTGGGAACGCGAGACTTCACACCGCCCGATTCAGGCGATTGGGTATTGGTGATTGACGACGCCAAAGCGGACCTGCTTCCGCCAGGAAGTTCTGGTCAACCTGCTCGCTGAGGGCCGCATTTTGGGTTGATCGCCCCGCCGTAACCGTGACGGTCCCGCTGCTCCCGGCAGCATTCATCAACAACATCGGTACGCCACGGATCACCAGTGTCGATGGCGGCTCCTGCGAGCACTTTATCCAAGGTATACTGGCTCGCTGCAGTTGTATGAAAGGGACGAGTCCAGCAAAGGAAAAGATGAGGAAAGCCTTATGCGTTTGACCGTGGCCGCGGCGCTCGCGTGCGCTGCTTTTCTGAGTGTTGCGCAGGGCTTGAAAACGTCTGTATCCGAATTCCCTCAAGCGGAAATATCGAACGGCCAGCTTCATGTGAAGCTGTATCTTCCCGACGCGAAGCGTGGATACTATCGCGGCACACGATTTGATTGGTCGGGAACGATCGGCAGCCTGGAATACCAGGGGCACCGGTATTATGGGCCGTGGTTCGACAGCGTGGATCCCAAGGTTCACGATTACCAGGATCTCGGGGACAAACTCGTCGCCTCGACTTGTTCGGGAGACTCAGGCCCCGTCGACGAATTCCAGACCAACGGAACAGCTCTCGGCTGGGATGAGGCCCGGGTGGGCGGGACCTTTATCAAGATCGGTGTGGGCGTGCTCAGAAAAGACGATGCCCACTACGACTATGTGAAGCAGTACGAGGTCGTGAACCCGGGACGATGGACGGTCGCGACCCACCGCGATTCGGTCGAGTTCACTCAAGATCTCAGTGACGCGTCCTCGGGCTACGGCTATGTCTACCGGAAGGTTATCCGGCTCGCCGGGGGTAAGCCGGAGATGGTGCTTGAACACCACCTCAAGAATACGGGCCGCCGGACCATTCAGGGCGCCGTTTACAATCACAACTTCCTCGTTCTTGACAGCCAGTCTCCCGGACCCGATTTCGTGGTCACGTTTCCGTTTCAGCTTCGTTCGCCCGACCCACCCAGCCAGGAACTTGCCCGGCTCCAGGGAAATCAGGTTGTGTACTCGAAGGTTCTGCGGAGCGGGGAGGTGATGGAAACGCTGCTCGAGGGTTTCGGCGAGAGTCCAGGTGACAACCAGATCCGCATTGAAAACCGGAGGGTGGGCGCCGGCCTGACGATAACGGGGGACCATCCGCTATCCAAACTCAACCTGTGGTCGATCAGGACCGTGCTCGCAGTGGAGCCGTTCGTTACCATGACGATCGAGCCGGGCGGTGAATTCAGTTGGACAACCACCTACGACTATTACACGCTCCCGTCAAACAAGGGAGTAGGGAGTAGGGAGTAGGGAGTAGGGAGTAGGGAGTAGGGAGCAGTGACAGCGACGTGTTGTAGCGCGCCTGTCCCAGGCGCGGCCAATCGCGGGCCGGACGCCCGAGCTAAGGCGCCCTGGTCACGATCTTTTGTAATCCATTAAGACAAAGCCAGGAATTGCCGCAGCGGCTCCCAGTAGTGTGCTTTCCAGCCGGCGCTGAGATGTTCCGCCGTGCCCTTGGGAAAGCCGGTATGGTCAAAGATGATTTTGGTCCCCGCGCCCAGCTCGACCAGTTCGAACCTCACAATCGAGTAAGCGCCCGGATCCCAGGAGGCCACCCGCCAGGCTTGGACGATTCGCCGGCCGGGCACAAGTTCGATGTGTCGCCCCACGATAAT
>JASHQD010000658.1 GCA_030037755.1 Terriglobia bacterium | reverse complement strand
CGCTTGCCGGCTATCCCGTGTATGTGCGCGGCCTGGCGTACTTGGCCGCGCGTCAGGGTGCCGAAGCTGCCGTCGAGTTTCAGAAGATTTTGGACCACACCGGTGTCGTCGGGAACGAGCCGATCGGCGCGCTGGCTCACCTGGGTCTGGGCCGCGCTTACGCCCTCGAAGCCGGGGTCTCTGTAGCGGCGGTGTCCTCACCGCCGAGGGGCAGTCAGCCAACATCGCGGGCGGCGGTGACGACACCGCCGCTACAGCCCGAAGCCCTCGCCAAGGCGCGCATCGCCTACCAGGACTTCCTCGCCCTCTGGAAAGACGCCGACCCCGACATTCCCATCCTGAAGCAAGCCAAAGCGGAATACGCCAAGGTGCGGTGAGGCGCACGCGGCCCCCACGGAAAGCAGTTGGCGAGTGGCAAGTGAGTGCAAGTGACAAGTCGCAAGCGCTCTTCGTTGGGAAAACTCAAATCCTACCGACTTCAGCCCACACTCTCGATCAGTGGCACACCCTCCGCCCGCGCCGCCCGGATCAGCTCCGCATCCAGAGTCGCCAACTCGGCACGGGTCCTCTGGGCAAGCTCCAGGTAAGCCGCGTCATACGCGGAGAGCCGATGGGTGCGTGCCAGGCGCAGTACCTCGCTCGATTCGGGCGCGCGATCCATGGTAATCGGCAGATGTTCCAGGTCGCTCAGGAAAACCGAGGTTTCGGCTTCGGTGATTCGCCCGCGGCGCTCGTTCACCACCAGAATGTTGCGCACCTCGAACCACCACAAGGCAGGCACCAGGGCCTCGCCCGTGTGCAGCCGCTCGAGGGCTAGATCAGCGCACGGATGGCCCTCATCGCGGAAGGCCCAGCAGGCCGTGACCGAGGCATCGACGACCATCGGTGGTGCTGCACGCGCCGGCGTTGGTTCTTCCGACGGCATTACGGCCTGCGCCCTTCGTCGCGCGCCGAAAGAATCTCATCGACCGTAATCGACGCGGCACGACGGCGTCTCGCCTCGATGCTGGCGATGGCCTCATCGATTTCCGCCTGGCGGGCATCACCTTCAGGAGCCAGCCGGGCGATCGCCCGCCCGTGGCGTGTGATGATCACGGTTTCGCCGCGCTCGACCTCATCAAGCAGTTGAAGCAGGTGTGTTTTGGCCTGTGAGGCTTGTATCTCGCGCATTTCTTTCACCCTAGATTTCGACCAGTCGAAACAACCAGTCAATAGCGTAGCATGTCCAACACCCGTCGGCCAGTTGACGTTAATCGAATGTAGCGGCAAGTGGCGAGTGAGAAGCGGCAGTCCCTTGATGCGCGGCTCGGCCGGTTTGGCTTGCGACCGCGGCTGGCTTTAACGCTGACCCAGCAATTCCAGCGAAATCGCATTCGCTTGAGCGGCGTTCCCCGCGTCATTGACATGCAAATGATCCCCGCTGTCGTAGGCGGGCAACAATTGCGAGGGATGGTTCGGGTCGCGCACCGCTTTGTCGAAATCGGCCACGCCATCGAATTCGCCGCCGCTTCGAATCCATTGATTGAATTCCTCTCGCACGCGGTCTTTCTCCGGCGTGTAGAAGTGGATCACGGGACCGCGGAAGGTCGCGTTCTCGAAGGGCGGGATGGTGGTGGCAATCACCCGAATGCCGTTCTTGCGCGCGCGTGCGATCAGCTCGCGGTAACCGCGTATCAAGCTTTGCGCGTTCACGCTTTCGGTCGCGGGAATGAACGAGCCCGGGAAGAGCATGTCGTTCACACCCAGGGCGAAGATCACGTACCGGACTCCGCTTTGCTGAAGCACATCGCGGTCAAAGCGCGACATGCCGGCCTGTCCCAGCGCGTCTCCGAATTGCTGCAGCACGGCGGCGAATGGCCCGCCCGCCTGTCGCGGGCTGTGATTATCGCTCAACAGCCGGTTGCCGATGATCCCCTCGTTCAGGACACCCAGTTCCGCATGTTCGCCGCCGTCCTTCTGCAGCCGTTCTGCCAATAGATCGGGCCAGCGGTGATTCGCGTCTACGGTTGAGCCGTCGCCGTCCGTCGTCGAGGACCCAAACGCGACAATAGCGGCTGCGCCCGGCGATGCGACAACATCCAGGCCGCTGAGAAACGGCCATGAGGTGATCTTCTCAGGTGCCGGAAGGTCCGCCTGTGCTGTCAAGTCGCCGGTTGCAACGTAATTCGTCTGAAGCGCGAGAAGGTGCAGTGTGCTCGCTTCCGCCGCTTTCGGAAAAAAGATGCTCACGGCGAGGTCGGACAACGCCGGCACGTCCAGGTCAACCGGATCGCTTACGATGAGCGATCCTGCTCCTACCACGGCCGACTTTTGTCCACCAAATGTCAGCGCCCGATCGGAACTCGGATCGATCTTCGCTTCCGCAGTGCGGCGCGCGATGTGCGCGGCTCCAATGGCTAACGGCTGGTCGCCGAAAACGTTCGAAACTCTGATCCTGACTTTCTTCCCGCCAAGGCTCGTGTGTACGATCAGCCGCAGGGTCTGATTGCTGAGGGTTTCGATAGCCCCGGGAGGCGAACTCTGAGGTGCAGCTGCCCAGGTGCCAACCCAGTGCGAATCGTCCGGGCTGATTGACGCGCTCGCGGCGCCCAGACCGCCGCTCCATCCCAACACCACCGCCATGCCGGCGATCAGACACCACATGGTCTTGCCAATGCTGTAGTTCCCACACGCTGGTTCTCCTCCAGCGCCAAGCAGGCACTGCCCTCGGTTCATCATGAAGTCACCTCGGGAACGCGCAATTCGGCAGTTCCCTCTCCGCATACCCAACAACTCAGGCTAATCGATGGTTGGACGTCGTGACGAGCCAAAATGAAACCAGCAACCGACAGCCGACGCCCAAGGTCGTCCCCATGGACGCGCGGACCTCAAACTCCGCCCCTGTAGCCAGTTTCCCTCGCAAACGCCAAAGCCAACCAAACCCATTGTGCTTAAGGCCAGCAGTATCAGAGGTTTATCCTCGAAACGGATGGCGCCAAACCCACTTTGCTTATCTGGCTTACTTTCAGTATCTCAGCATCGAAAAAAAGGGGTAGTGGACGGCCCCGGAAATTCACTGCTTGTCGTCTGCCCGTCACGACGTATCGTGCTCAGCGAGCGGGACGCCGATATTTCGGCACTCGGTCGCCCCTCGTCCAAACCCACGGCCGAAGGAAGATTGCGCATTGATTTTGCCGCCCGCGCGGTTCCATACTCGGTTGTTAAGCCACTTTGTAACGCGGAGCCCACCTGATGAGACCCAACCCTGAGGACCCAATTCCGCACATTTCGAGCCGCCGGTCTGGCGACCTCGTCCGGCACGGAGTTCGATTCGCCATCCTTGCAGTCGCATTTTCCACCCTGATCGGCCTGGCCGATGCGCAATCGGCATCGACACCGGAGCTTACCTCCAAGCCGACCCTTTACGTGGTCGGGTACGCGCACCTCGATACCCAATGGCGCTGGGAATATCCGCAGGTGATCGGCGAGTATCTGCCCAAGACCATGCGGCTGAATTTTGATCTCTTCCAGAAGTATCCGCACTACATCTTCAATTTCACAGGCTCGAATCGCTACGAAATGATGAAGGAATACTTCCCGGCCGATTATGCTCGCGTGAAGGAGTACGTGGCGGCCGGGCGCTGGTTCCCAGCCGGCTCTTCCGTGGAAGAAGGCGATGTGAACTCGCCCTCGCCCGAGTCGATCATCCGCCAAGTGCTCTACGGGAACGACTTCTTCCGGCGCGAGTTCGGCGTCGCCAGCGCCGAGTACATGCTGCCGGATTGCTTCGGCTTCCCCGCTGACCTGCCGAGCATTCTGGCCGCTGCTGGCGTGAAGGGTTTCTCAACTCAGAAGCTGACCTGGGGATCGTCGGCGCCGGCCGGAGGTCCGGACTCGCCGGAGAAGACGCCGGTCGGGACGCCGTTCAACGTCGGCATGTGGATCGGTCCTGACGGACGCGGCGTAATCGCGGCGCTCAATCCTGGCAACTATAGCGGTAGCATCGATTACGATCTCACCAAGGCGCCGCCGCCAGAAATTCGCGACGCGGTGGATTGGCCGCAACGTGTGGACCTGGACGGAAAGGTCAGCGGGCTCTACGCGGATTACCATTACTTCGGCACGGGCGACACTGGCGGCGCGCCCACGGAGTCGTCCGTGAGGCTGCTCGACGCGATCGTCACCAAGGGCGAAACCACACTGCCGCCACCGCGGCGCTACTTTGGCGGGGACCAGGAGGAGCAAAACCAGCCAACGGGTCCCGAGATCCGCATGGGCGAAGGCCCGCTCGACGTGATTTCTTCGAGGGCCGACCAGATGTTCCTGGATATCCTGAAAACCGGCAAGGCCTCAGGATTGCCGACGTATAAGGGCGATCTCGAACTGACGAACCATTCCGCGGGATCGCTCACATCGGAGGCTCAGCACAAAAAATGGAATCACGAGAACGAGATTCTGGCGGACGCCGCGGAGCGCGCCGCGGCGGCTGCGTCCTGGCTGGGCGGATTCCACTATCCGATCGCACGCCTGAACCGCGCGTGGCGCCTGGTAATGGGCGGGCAGTTCCACGACCTGATGGCCGGTACCGCTACGCCGGAGTCGTACCACTACTCCTGGAATGACGACGTGATCGCCATGAACCAGTTTGCGGGTGTCCTGACCGGCGCGGCTCAGAGCATCGCTTCGGGCCTCAACACCGAGAATGGGCACCTGCCGATCGTGGTCTACAACCCGATGAACATCGAGCGCGAGGACGTGGTCGAGGCGGAAATCCACCCGCCCTCCGGGCCAGGCGGCGTGCGCGTGATCGGCCCCGATGGCAAGGACGTCCCCGCCCAGCTCGAATCGGAAGGCGGCGGCAACTACAAGGTGGTTTTTCTTGCCAGAATGCCTGCCGTGGGTTTCGCGGTTTACGGCGCCGAGCCTGCCTCGGCATCAGCCAGCAGCTCCACGCTCAAAGTCACCGAGTCATTGCTAGAGAACACCCGGTACCGCATCAAACTCGACCAGAACGGGGATGTCTCGAGTATCTACGACAAGAGGCTGAAGCGTGAACTTCTTTCCGGTCCCGCTCGCCTCGCTTTCGAGACCGAGCACCCGCAGGACTGGCCGGCGTGGAACATGGATTGGTCCGATCAGCAGAAGCCGCCGCGAGGATACGTCACCGGCCCGGCCAAGATCGCCATCGCGGAGGACGGACCCGCGCGCGTGGCGCTGCGGGTGGAACGCGACGCGGAGCGCTCGCACTTTGTGCAGACGATTCGTCTCGCGGCCGGCGATGCTGGCAATCGCGTGGAAATCCTCAATGACATCGACTGGAAGGGTGAGGCCGCCGCCCTGAAGGCGGTCTTTCCGCTCACGGCCTCGAGTCCGCAAGCCACCTACAACTGGGGCGCGGGCACCATCGAGCGCCCCAACGACAATGAGAAGACGTTCGAAATGGGGTCGCACGAGTGGTTCGATCTCACGGACAAGAGCGGAGACTATGGCGTGACCATACTCTCGGGCGCGAAAACCGGCTCGGACAAGCCGGACGACAGCACGCTGCGCCTCACGCTTCTTTACACCCCCGGGCTCGGCACGGGCAATGGCCAGGATTACGCCGATCAGACGACACAGGACTGGGGTCATCATCAAAGCCTTTACGGTCTTGCCTCCCACGCCGGTAGCTGGCAGCAAGGCGGAACGGACTGGCAGGCTTATCGCCTCGATCATCCTCTGATCGCTTTCGAGACGGGAACACATCCGGGCTCGCTCGGCAAGAGCTTTTCATTCCTCCACGTCGATAACCCTGACGTGCGCGTGATGGGCTTGAAGAAGGCCGAGCACGGCGACGATCTGATCCTTCGCGCGCTGGAGATGCGCGGCCAATCCGATCAGCAGGTCCACATCGCGTTCGCGGGGCCGGTCACCTCCGCGCGTGAACTCGATGGGCAGGAGATGGAGATTGGCAGTGCCACCGTGACCGGCGGCGCACTGGCGACGGCGCTCGGGCCGTATCAGATTCGCACCTTCGCGGTGAAGCTTGCCGCCGCCCCACAGAAGCTGGACGAGCCGCAATCGCAGCCCGTCGCGCTGCATTACGATTTGGCGGCGGCCAGCGAAGACGGCATCAAGTCGCAAGGCGGATTCGACGCCGCCGGAGATGCCTTGCCGGCCGAGATGCTGCCCAACCAGTTCTATTACGATGGGGTCCGCTTCCACTTCGAGCCAGCCTGGAGCGGCAAGCCCGATGCTGTCATCGCGCGCGGCCAGACCATTTCTCTGCCGGCCGGCGATTTCAATCGCGTCTACGTGATCGCGGCCTCATCAGGAGGAGATCAGAAAGCGACCTTCCGCGTCGGCGACAGCTCGACAGATGTCACCGTCGAAAACTGGGGTGGCGATATCGGCCAGTGGGACTACCGGACCTGGAAGCAGGTACCGCGGCCGCCTCCGCCAGAGCCCGCCGCCAATGACATGAGTCCTCGCGCCCAACGAACCCGGCGAATCCTGGCCTACATCAAGTCGCACGGTCCCCAGATGCAGCCCCAGTACACCGGCCTCGAGCCGGGATTCATCAAGCGCGCACCGGTAGCGTGGTTCGCCTCGCACCATCATACGGCCGATGGCGGCAATACGCCTTACGAGTATGCTTATCTGTTCGCGTATGCGCTCGATCTGCCGGCGGACGCGACGGCTCTGACGCTGCCCGATAACGACAAGATCCGGGTGCTGGCGGTTTCGGTCGCTCACGAGACGCCCGAGGTCTATCCGGCCCAGCCGCTCTATGACCTGGTCGATCGCAGCCACGTCGATATGTCGCGGTGGAATACGGGTGGGTCCGGCATCGGGTCAGGAGGACGATAGGCCCAGTGAACCGAGTCGGCAGAAGGGGCTAGTGGCGAGAAAACCTTCGCGCAGCGAAGGAATTCAGGATTCGTACCGAGAGAGATCGGTCTGAAGGGAAGATATGAGCGATGTTCTGGACACCTTCGCGGGCGAGAAATATCTTAGCCTCGAGACTTACCGCCGGACCGGCGTTCCCGTCCGCACGCCCGTCTGGTTTGCGCGCGACGACGGCAATCCGGCG
>JASHQD010000657.1 GCA_030037755.1 Terriglobia bacterium | reverse complement strand
ACAGGCCGCGTGGCCGTAGCGTGGGATTCGTATCGCAATGGGAACTACGACGTTTACGAGCGCACCTGGGCTTCGGGCGACTGGGGCAATGAGGTGGCGATCGCGGCTACGGCGCGGTACGAGGCGTATCCATCCATTGCTTACGATCCTACGGGCCGCCTATGGATTGCGTATGAAGAAGGCGGACGCGGCTGGGGCAAGGACTTCGGCGCCTACTCAAGCCCGGGCGTGGCGCTTTATCAGGGGCGGGTGATCAAGCTGCGTGGCCTCGAGCCCGACGGTCGCTTGGTGACACTCGACGCGCCGCTGGACACGACTCTGGTGGGCGTCCCCGGACTGCGTGCGGACCGGCTCGGCACGCAAGGTGATTCCGAGTCCATGGATCCACGCCTCGATAATGCCACGCACCGGCCAAACGATGGCGGCGCACCTGGCTACACGAGAACCGCCAAGAACACTTCGCCTCGCCTCACCGTCGACGGCTCGGGCCGCATCTGGCTCGCCTTCCGCAGCCCCCATCCGATCTGGTGGAGCCCGCTCGGAACCGTTTGGACGGAATACTTGATCTCATTCGACGGAAAGGGATGGACGAAGCCCATCTTCTTGAATCACACCGACAATTTGCTGGATAACCGGCCCGCGCTCCTGGCCTCGGCCGCTGGCAAGCTGCTGATTGTGAACTCTTCGGATGGGAGACGTAACTTCAAGATCTCAGAAGCATTCTCGAATGGGATCGGGCTCAATCAGAACGCTCCGCACGACCCTTACAACAACGATCTCTGGGCAGATGAGATCGATCTTGGCCCCGCGAATGAAGTGATTCCAGTGGTCGCGGCGGGACCCGAGGCGCGGCCGGAGCCTGCAACACCGGACAGCGCAACGGCCGCTGGGGTCAAGTCGATTCACGACTATCGCGGCGGACCCGACGGTAATCTGCGAATCGTGAGGGGCGAATTTCATCGCCACTCAGAGATCTCCATGGATGGCGGCGGCGACGGAAGCATCCTGGAGCAGTGGCGCTATGTAATTGACGCGGTTGGGCTTGATTGGGTAGGGTGCTGCGATCACGATAACGGAGGCGATCGCGAGTACTCCTGGTGGATAACGCAAAAGGAAGGCGATATCTTCCACGCTTCCGACAAGTTTGTTCCTGTATTCGCCTACGAGCGCAGTGTGGCGTATCCCGAGGGGCATAGGAATGTGATATTTGCCCAACGAGGCGTCCGGCCGTTGCCGCGATTTGGGCTTTCCACCATCGGCAGCGCGCCCGACGAAGACCACTACCAGCACGCGACGGACACGCAAATGTTGTATGCCTATCTCAAACAATTTAATGGCATTACTGCATCACACACCTCCGCCACGCAAATGGGAACGGACTGGCGCGACAATGACCCCGCGGCCGAGCCTGTGGTAGAGATCTACCAGGGAGACCGCCAGAATTACGAGATGCCGGGTGCGCCACGATCGAACAGTGAGAAAGATTCGATTGGCGGCTGGCGTCCGAAGGGCTTTGTGAGTATCGCCCTGGACAAGGGCTACAGGCTCGGCTTTGAAGCGAGCTCTGACCATATCTCTACCCACATGAGCTATTGCAATCTCTACGTCAAAGACGCGAGCCGCGAAGCCATCCTTGAAGCTTTCCAAAAGCGGCACGTTTACGCCGCCACCGACGAGATTCTGGCCGACGTGGAGAGCGGATCCCACATGATGGGTGATGAGTTCTCCACTTCGGACCTGCCATCGCTCAAAATCAAGTTACGCGGGACATCCAAATTCAGCAACGTGAGCATCATCCGCGACGGAAAGTTCGCCTACACGAGCTCGCCCAACACCCAGGAGGTCGATTTTTCCTGGCGCGACAATCAGCCTAACAAGGGCAAAGTGAGCTACTACTACGTGCGAGCGGAACAGGACAACGGTGAGGTGGTTTGGGTGTCTCCTATGTGGATCACGTACAACGGAAGCTAGGTTAAAGCAGTCAGCTATCAGCGGTCAGCCGTCAGTCAGCAAAACAGTCGGCTGAGGCCTGAGAGCTGAGAGCTGAAAGCTAATATCCATGGACGACAGTCGTCGAGAACGGGTCATCTATTACGCCTTCGCGGGCTTCGTAGGCGCGCTGCTGCTGCTGAACTGGCTGGGTATCTTCACCAGTTTCTTCGGCATCGACACCGCCATCCTGATTACGCTGCTCGCCGGCTACAAGACCTTCTACAACTCTATTTCCGCTCTGCTCGAGAAGCGTATTTCGGCGGACATCGCACTCTGCGTGGCGGTAATCGCCGCTCTGGCAACTGGCCAGAACCGGGCGGCTGCCGAAGCGATGTTCATCGTGCTGGTCGGCGAAGGTTTGGAATCCTACGCCGCCGGACGCACCGCCGATGCCATCGAGCGCTTCGTGGAGCAGATGCCGCGGACGGCCGTCCTGCTGCGCGATGGCCACGAGGAGATCATTCCTGCAGAATTGTTGGCCGCCGGCGACCTGGTGCTGGTGCGCGGTGGCGAGCGTATTCCTGCGGATGGCGTGATCGAGGTCGGCTTATCCGCGGTGGACGAAAGTTCGATCACCGGCGAGCCGCTGCCCCAGGACAAGAAACCGGGCGACGAGGTCTTCTCGGGCACACTGAACGGCAACGCGTTTCTGCGCATTCGAGTCTCGCGCAGCGGCGCCAATACCACGCTGGCGCGCGTCATCGAGCTGGTGAAAGAAGCGCAGGAGCGGCGGTCGCCGGTGGAACGGCTTGCCGATCGCTATGCGAAGTACTTTCTACCTGCACTTTTGCTGGCCGCCGGGCTCACGTTTTTCTTTACGCGCGACTGGCTGCGCACCGTGGCCGTGCTGATCGTGGCCTGTCCCTGCGCGCTGATCCTGGCTACTCCAACAGCCATGGTCGCGGCGATGGGCGGCCTCGCGCGACGCGGGATCCTGGTGCGCGGTGCGGCCGCGCTGGAGCGAGCGGCCAAAACGAACCTCGTCGTCTTCGACAAAACCGGGACGTTAACCGAAGGGCAGTTCCACGTCCTCCGCGTTGTTCCGGTGGATCGGTCCGAAGACGACGTGCTAGCCCTGGCCGCTGCAGCCGAGCGTGCCTCGACTCATCCCTTGGCGCGTGCGGTGGTGGATGAAGCGGCACGCCGCAGGATCACAGTACGCCAACCTGAAGGCGCCGAGGTCTCCCCGGGCCGCGGGGCCGCCTGCCGCATTGGCGATCGCGAGATCCGCGCGGGCAATGCGGCGTTCGTGGCGGAGGCCGGCGTATCCGGGTTCGAAAGCCTGCTTGAGCAGGCCGATGAGGTTGGAGCCACCGCAATCCTGGTTGCCGAGGGCGGCCGTCTTGTCGGAGCCATCTTCCTGCGTGACCGCATTCGGGATGGCGTGCAAGAGGCATTGGCGGACCTGCGCAATGTCGGCTTCGATGACCAACGTATCTTCTCAGGCGATCGCAAGCGCCCGGCCGACGCGATAGCGCGCGAGGTAGGAATCGGGCACGTCGAATCACAGCTGTTGCCCGCCGATAAGGTTGAGCGTATTCGCGCGCTGTGCTCTGCCGGGCATCGTCCCGCCATGGTCGGCGACGGTCTCAACGATGCGGCGGCGCTGGCGAGCGCCACGGTCGGGATCGCCGTCTCGGGAGCCAGCGATATCACCGCGCAGGCAGCCGACGTGGTCTACCTGCCGAAGTCTCTCGAAAAGTTACCCGAGTTCTTTCGCGCGAGCCGCCGGGCCGTGCGGACCGCCTGGCAGAACATCGTTCTATTTGCGTTCGCCCTGAATGCCGGAGCGGTCCTGATGGCCGCGACGGCCGTTATCGGTCCGGTGGGCGCGGCGGTCACGCATCAGCTTTCCTCGTTTCTGGTGATGATGAACTCGCTGCGCCTGTTGCGCGTGCCATCGAGCAGAGGTTCACTCGCGCGCACGCTCTGGAATTCCGTGAGTTCGCGCATTCCCGTGCCGCAGATTGCGGATTCAGTTCGCGCGGTTGCAGCGCAACTGGAGTTCGGCGCCCTGGCGAGCGGTCTGGTATCCAACTGGTCAAGAATCCGACGGTCGTTGATTTATTCCGCAGTCGCCCTGTACGTGCTGAGTGGCTTCTACATGCTCAGCCCCGACCAGAGCGGCGTGATCGAACGCTTCGGACGCAAGCTACTTCCTTACAGCGAGCCCGGCTTGCACTATAAATTGCCGTGGCCGGTGGATCGCCTCACTCGCATTCAGGCTCATCGCGTGCGAGTGGTGGAAGTGGGATTCCGTACGACTCCGGGACCGGCCAGCGAGCCGGCGGCCTACGAGTGGAACGTTCAGCATCGAACCGGGCGCTTCCAAAAAGTCCCCGAGGAATCCTTGATGCTGACCGGCGATCAGAACATGATCGAGTTGAACGCGACCGTTCACTATATCCCTGACCATCCGGACGATTTTCTGTTTCGCCAGCTGGACGGTGACGCCACCGTGCGATCAGCCGCCGAATCCGTGATTCAAGGCATCGTGACCTCGTCCTCGCTTGACGATGTCCTGACGCTCGGCCGCAGGACGATCGAGACGCGCACCGAGGCGGAGTTGCAACAGCGTCTCGAAGCTTACGGCTGCGGCGTGCAGGTGCTCCAAGTGAAACTGGAGGACGTGCACCCCTCACTCGACGTCGTGGACGCCTTCAGGCAAGTCTCCGACGCCTTCGAGGAGAAGAGCCGGTTGATCAACGAAGCGCAAGGCTACCAGAACGAACAATTGGCGCTGTCGCACGGCAACGCGGGGGCGCTTGTCGAGAACGCCAATGGATATCGCGTCGGGCGGACGACGCGCGCAAGTGGCGACGCCAGCCGCTTTGAGGCTGCCGAGGCGGCTTTCCGCGGTGCACCGCAAGCGACGGAATCGCGTCTGTACCTGGAAACCATGGAGGAAGTGCTGCCCGGAAAGAAGAAGTTGATTATCGATAAGAGCAAGGGCCGGCGGCACCTGCTGCTATTGCAGGATGGGATCGAGCTGCCGAACGCGCTGCGGCCGTTGGGAGAATAAGTAGCACCGCCAGTCCTGGCTGTGCATTCAGAAGACGCCAGGCAGGAGGCACAGCCGGGGGCGGGCTGTTTAACAGCAGAAGGAAACGATCGATGAGCATCCGGAAAAAAATCGTAGTTGCAGTCGTGGCGGCGGCATTCGTGCTCGCCTATCTCACCTTCTATACGGTTCGCGAAACCGAATTCGCCCTGATCACGCAATTCGGCCGCCCCGTGCGGACGGTGACGGACGCCGGCCTCCACGTCAAGTGGCCTTATCAATCGATCCTGCGCTTCGATCGCCGTCTGCGCATCTACAATCCGCGCCCGTCTGAATTTCTAACTCGCGACAAAAAGAATCTCGTGATTGAGAACTACGTCGCCTGGCGCATCGATGATCCCAACCGCTTTGTGCAGAGCGTGGGCGATACCTCGGCGGCCGAAATGCGCCTGCACGACATCATCTGGTCCGGCCTCTCGGCTTCTTTCGGCGGCCTCGATCTGGATTCGCTGGTGTCTGCCACACCGGGGAAAACGCAGGCGGCTTCGATGCTTGATTTGCTCACCGCCAGCGCCCACCGTACCGCTCTCTCGCAGTATGGCATTCGCGTGGTTGACGTGCGCATCAAGCGCTTGAATCTTCCGGAGCAGAACAAGCAGAGCGTTTTCGCCCGCATGCGCGCCGAACGCGGGCGCATCGCCATGCAATACCGGGCGGAGGGCGAAGAGCAGGCTCTGGTGATCCGCGCCAACGCCGATCGCGAGAAGGAAGAGATTCTTTCTGCCGCATACAAGGACGCCGAAAAAGTCCGGGGTGAAGGCGATGCCGAGGCAACGCGAATCTACGGCGAGGCTTACTCCAGGAATCCGCACTTTTATAAGCTGCTGCGGACACTCGAATCCTACAAGAAGGTTTTGGATGACAAGACTACTATCATTTTGAATTCAGACTCCGAGCTGTTGAAGGTGCTGACGCAAGGGGAATCGGGCGCCAAATGAGCACAGTGTTACTTCCCACGCTCGAAGTGAGAACGGAGGTGGAGGCGCCGGCCCCGTCGCCGTCCAGGGCGGCTGCCTCACCCCGGCGGAAACGGCGCTGGTGGCCCTGGCTTCTGGCGGCATGGCTTCTTTCCGGCATCTTTCTGGTGCAGCCGGACCAGCAGGCGGTAGTCACGACGTGGAATGCCGTAAGTTCGCCGCGCGTACTGCCGGGTTTGCATTATGCGCTGCCCTGGCCGATCGACCGGGTTTACAAACTGAAGGTGCACCAACTCCGGCGGACCGTGATCGGCGGCGATGCGGCTGACATTACCCTGGGCCGCCTGCAACCCGCGGCCTCGCAGTTCTTGAGCGGCGATCAGAACCTGCTGAACGTGCGCGTGGTGGCGCAGTATTCCGTCAGTGAGCCTCGAGACTTCCTGTTTCAGACTTCTGACGTCGATCGTCTGGTGGGCGCGGCCGTCGAGTCGGAGCTCTCGCGCCGCATCGCCCGCACGGCGGTCGACGACATCCTGACCACCGAAAAAGCCGCCATTCAGAACGACGTGCTGGAAGCAGCGCAGCGCTCGATCGACGCCGAACGCGTCGGCGTGACGCTCTCCACGATCAACATCGAGAGCGTCAGTCCGCCTTCGGACACGGCGGACGCCTTTCGGGATGTCGCTGGCGCGCGCGCCGACGCGATTCGACTGGTGAACGAGGCGCAGGGCTACGCCAACGATCTGCTGCCCCGGGCGCGCGGTGAGGCCGAGCAGCTCAAACAGGCGGCCGAAGCTTACAAGGAGGGCAAGATCAACCGCGCCTCGGGTGATGCCGCTCGCTTCGAGGCCGTGGCAGCCGAGTACGCCAAGGCTCCGGCCGTCACTGCCACCCGAGCCTATGTGGAAGCCATGGAGCAGATTCTTCCCCAGATGCGGAAGCTGATCGTCGATTCGAACGGCAACCTCGATCTGACGGTGGTACGCAAAGACGACAATGCGAGTGCGCCCAAATGATTCGTGAGGCCCCGGTGAATCTCGCCGCAACAGAAACAGGCAAGATGCCCGCGCCACGTCGCCGACTGAATCCGCGAGCGCTGCTCACGGTTGCAGTGCTCCTGGTTGTGCTCGCGTTGGTGGCCTTGCGGTCCAATCAGTGGCGCTTGCCTTCGGCGTGGAACTGGACGGCCCTGCAGCTCAAGAAGGCTCCGGCTGGCC
>JASHQD010000656.1 GCA_030037755.1 Terriglobia bacterium | reverse complement strand
GAGGATGGTCCAGTGCTTGAGGTCTGTCGAACCGAAGAATCGGACCTTGTGCTGCGGCGGGAGCGCCGTCACCAGCACCCATTTGTGCCCCGGACCGTACCAGAAGACCTTGGGATCGCGAAAGTCCGCGAGATGGAGATCGATGATGGGATTGCCGTCATACTCGGTCCACGTGCGGCCGCGATCGTTGCTGTAGGCGAGGTACTGGCTCTGATTCGGCTCCCGTGCCGGTGAATCTGCCGACCCGGTGGCCGCGGGCCGGTAGCCGGTGTAGATCGCCACCAGGCACGAGTGATCTCCGGCCGTAGACTCCGCGCACAAGCCGCTCGAATCGTCAGCGTCCACCACTACGCTGCCGGAGAAGATCATCATGCCGTGCGACTCAGGAATCGCTACGGGCAGCCCCTGCCAATGGACCATGTCGCGGCTGACGGCGTGGCCCCAGCTCATGTGTCCCCATTCGTCGCCGAAAGGGTTGTACTGGTAGAAGAGGTGGTATTCGTCCTTGTAGAACACCGGACCGTTGGGATCGTTGGTCCAGTTCTTTGCCGGGCCGAAGTGGAATTGCGGGCGGAAGGGCTCGTGATATGTCTGCGCACTCGCAAGATCAGTGCGCAGCGCCGCGAGGATCGCAAGACCGGCGACTACACCGAGACGCATGCGGCCGGCCGGGGAGATATCCGGTCTCACTCAGGCTCCTACGACCCTTGGACGATCACCTCACCAGATCTGGCACCGTACCGCCGCCGGACGCACCATGGCGTCGCCTTCCTGGCAATCGAACGCCTTGTAGAACGCCGGCATGTTCGACGGCGCGGCGATGGCCCGGAAGCGATCGAGCGCGTGCGGATTCGTATTGACCATCAGGCGCTCGAATTCCGGACGATCGTTCGCCGCCCAGATCTGCCCGTAAGACAGGAAGAATCGCTGCTCCGGCGTGTAGCCCGCGATCGGCGGGCGCGGCTTGCCCTCGAGGTCCTTTTCGAGTGCGTTATAAGCGATCGTCAGCCCGCCGAGGTCGGCGATGCTTTCACCGAGCACGAGCTTTCCATTCTCATGCAGATCGCCTTCGACAACGTAGCCGTCGAACTGCTTCTGGACGCATTCGGCGCGCTCTTCGAAGTTCTTGGCGTCCTCCGGGGTCCACCAGTCGCGCAGATTGCCGTCGGCGTCGAACTTGCGCCCTTCGTCGTCAAAGCCGTGAGTCATCTCGTGGCCGATCACCGCTCCCATTCCGCCGTAGTTCGAGGCATCATCGGCTTTGGGATCGAAGAACGGCGGCTGCAGGATGCCGGCCGGGAACACGATCTCGTTGCGCTCGGGATTGTAGTAGGCATTCACGGTGGGCGGCGACATGCCCCACTCGCCGCGATCCACGGGCTTGCCGATCTTCTTCATCTGGCGATTGAATTCGAACTCGCGCCCGCGCATCGAATTCAGCGCGTACGCGCCGCGGTCCACATTGAACGCCGAATAGTCGCGCCACTTGTCCGGGTACCCAATCTTCCGTGTGAAGGCCCCGAGTTTCTTCAGCGCCTCCTGGCGCGTCGCTTCGCTCATCCAGGGCAGCGTCGTGAGATCGTCGTGTAACGCCGCAACCAGATTGGCCACCATCTCCTGCGCGCGCGCCTTGGCCTCGGGCGGGAAGTATTCCTTCACGTACTCCTGGCCAAGCGCCTCGCCAAGCTGGCGATCGGTAGCCTGCACACAGCGCTTCCAGCGCGGCAGCAATTCCTTGGTTCCCTGCAGGGCGCGGCCCTGGAAATTGAAGTTCTCATCCACAAAAGGCTGCGAAAGCTCGGCCGCGTAGGCATCCACGAGGTGCCAGCGCAGATAGATTTTCCAGGCGCCCAGCGGAACGGACTTCAAATCGTCGTTCATCGCCTGAAAGAACTTCGGCACCGCGACATCCACCGTTTCCACGTCGGGATAGCCGAGGTCCTGGAAGAAGCTGTCCCAGGAAAAATCCGGCGTCAACGTCTTCAGTTCGCTGCGATCCATCTTGTGATAGAGCTTCACCGGATCGCGCCGCTCCACGCGCGTCAACGACGCCTGCGCGAGCCTGGTCTCGATGTCCATCACCACCTGTGCGTCGGTCGACGACTTGGCTTCGTCGTCGCCGAGCAACTGGAACATCTTAATCACGTGATCCACGTACTGCTGGCGGATCCTGGCGTTCTTCTCGTCCACTTCCTTCTTTCCGGTCTCCACGTAATAGTCGCGGTCCGGCATGCCCAACCCGCCCTGGTCGGCGCCGCCGATAACCTGCGTGCTGTCTTTCGCATCCTGCGTGGATCGGAAGCGGAACAATGCATTCACCCCGATGCTCTGCAGGTGCGCGATTTCGCTCTCGAGCGCCGGGATGCCGTCCACCGCCTCGATCTTCTGGAATTCAGACTCGAGCGGCTTCGCTCCGTCGGCGTTGATCTGGGCCTCGTTCATGCAGCTGTAGTAAAAATCGCCGATCTTCTGATCGTTCGACCCGGGCGCGGCGCTGCTCGCCTCCGCCTTCTCCAGGATCTCTTTCACGTGCGTCTGATTACGCTCCTGGAGCGCGCTGAAGCTGCCCCAACTCGGATAGGCGGCCGGTATGGGATTGTTCTTCAGCCACTCACCGTTGGCGTAATGATAGAAGTCCTGGCAAACCTTGCAGGTCTTGTCAATCGAGCTGGTCTGCACGCCGTGGTCTTGCGATTCGCCGGAACTCTCCTGGCTCGCGTGCCGGGCCTGCGACCAGCTCATCGAACTCAGAGTCATAGCGGCGACGATCGCCAGAACCAGCGACATACGCGAACGGGTTGCGGTCATGATTGTCCTCCAGTCTTCGGGAAGGGAGTCATTATAAACCAAGTTGCGGCATAGATTTGTCCTCAGATTGCGTAGATTACGATCCTGGAAATCTCGAATCTGTAATCCGGAATTCGGAATCTGGAGTCCGGAATCTGGAATCTCGAATCTGTGATTCACGCGACCACACTCCCCGCAGAAAGGCTGCACATTTCCGTACATTGTAAGCCTTCCTGGGAAGGATACACGCGTTACGGAGATCGAGCGTCTGTGTGTGGACGAAGGGCAGTGTGTAGTAATCTGCCTAATCTGCGTAATCTGCGGAC
>JASHQD010000655.1 GCA_030037755.1 Terriglobia bacterium | reverse complement strand
GCTGTTTCCGGAACGATGGCGCTCGGGACCCTCAACAGGACTGCTTTCTTCTTCAGCAGCCATGCCGTCCCAAGATCCCGGGTCACTTCGATGCGAGACTTCCAATCGTGAGGGAGTTCGTCGGCGCTGATCGCTGAAACCTTCAGCTCCGGCCCCTCGATTTTCAGAAGAGTGAATTCGGGCGGAACGTCGTTGGCGCTGGTGTGGACGCATACCTCGAGCAGCGCCGAGGCCGGGCTTTGAGCCAGATAAACAACACGATGCCCCGCATGGTGCCAGCGCCCCGGAGCCGCCAGTCCGCCGGCGCCGTTGAGGTCTCGATGACGGCTGATCCTCCAGAGGACCATGTCATGAACATGTCTTAAACGAACATGCCTTCGTCGATCTGAACCAGCAGACCTTCGATAACCCTGCTGCCACTATCCGTCTTGAGATAAGAGAGCGGCGTCCGGTCCTGAAGCCGCGGGTGTGGCCTGCGCAGCCAAGCCAGCGCTCGCTCACGGCTGCCGTAAACGGACTCCGCCAGCGACAGCGTCCGGATCACGCGCAGCACGCGGTCGGATTCTTCGAGCGTCAACTTCTCGCGCCGGGACCGGCGGTGCTGGAGAGTCCGGAGCGGGACGATCACGGCGTCGACCTCCGCCCTCTCCAGTCCCAGGCCGATCAGGCGGTTGATAACGGCCGGCGCCAGGCGCCCTTCCACGATGCGAAGAATATCGGTCTCCGTTGCCGGGGGCTCGACGCCGAGCCAGTCGCCGATCTGGACATTGGCAGTATTCATCCCGTTTCTCCTCGCTACATTATGCCACGCAAATGTCGGCAAATTGTACCCGCAGGTCCCAGCCTGGCCCTATGAGCAGCCGCAGTGTCCTCTTCAGCCCGCACGAGACGGCGCCGCAGAAGTCCCCAAACGGCCAAATTCGTCAAGGTCACCTGGAAATGCTTTAGAATCGCAGTGAGTGAGGCTGAGATAGCGGGAATGGAAAACCATCAGATTGCCGCTGTGTTCGAGGAATTTGCCAGCGTCCTGCGCATCCTGCAGGACGATTCCAAGTGGCAGTTCAAAGCGGTAGCCTACGAGCGCGCCAAGCGGTCGATTGAGAGCTATTCCGAGCGCCTGGAAGACATCGCGCGCGATCCCAACCGCAAGCTCACCGATATTCCTGGCGTGGGCACGGATTTTGCCGCCAAGATCGTGGAGATCCTCCAGACCGGCAAGCTGCAGGTTCTCGAGGAGAAGTTCACCAAGCTTCCGCGCTCGCTGCTCGATCTGCTCTATATCCCGACGGTGGGCCCGCAGAAGGCCCGGCTTTTCTACGAGAAGCTGGGCATCAAGACGCTCGATGAACTGGAGGACGCCGCGCGCGGGCAGCGCTTGCGCGAGCTTGCCGGCATGAGCGCCAAGTCCGAAGAGAATATCCTGAGAGCGATCGAAGGATTCAAGAAGGGCACAGGACGATTCCGGCTGGACACCGCGTACGAGGTTGCGGAGCAGCTCTCGCAGTACCTGCTGCAATTGCCCGGCGTGGAGAAAGTGACGCCGGCCGGCTCGCTGCGGCGGGGACGCGAGACGGTCGGCGACCTGGACCTGCTGGTGACGGGGAAGAATCTTGAGAAGCTGGCTGATCAACTCTTGAAGCGCGCGCCGCCGGCGGAGGTCCTGGCACGCGGCGCTGACAAGGTCAGCTTCAAGCTGCCGACGGGCATGCAGGTGGACGTTCGCATGCTGCCGCCGGAGTCCTTTGGGGCCGCGCTGATGTATTTCACGGGCTCGAAGGAGCACAACGTCGCCCTGCGCGCGCGGGCGCAACGCCAGGGGCTGAAGCTGAGCGAGTACGGCTTGTTTCGCGGCGAAGAGATCGTGGCGGGCCGTACCGAGGAAGAGGTGTATCAGGTTCTCGGCCTGCCGTGGATTCCGCCCGAACTGCGGGAGTCCATGGGCGAAATCGAAGCTGCCGAAGCGGGCAGGCTGCCGGACCTGGTGGACCTCCCGGACATCTGCGGCGACCTGCAAATGCACACCACCGCGTCCGACGGCAAAAAGAGCGTGGAGGAGATGGCTGGGGCGGCCAAGGAACTGGGCTACAAATACATCCTCATCACCGACCATTCCAAGGCCGTGACCATCGCCAACGGCCTCGACGAAGCCCGGGCACGCGAGAACATCAAGACGATCCACGCTGCGCGCAAAAAGGTGAAAGGCATTGAGATCTGGGCGGGCGCGGAAGTGGATATCTTGGGCGACGGCACGCTCGACTACCCTGACGATCTCCTGGCCGAGTTCGATATCGTGCTGGCGAGCGTGCATTCCCGCATGACGCAACCGTTTGACGAGATGACGAGCCGGCTGCTCAAGGCGCTCGAGAATCCTTACGTCCGTATCCTTGGGCATCCCACGGGCCGTTACATTCTGCGGCGCGATCCCATGCAATTCGACGTGGAAGCGGTGTTCAAGTCCGCCAAAAAACACGGCGTGATCATGGAGGTCAATGCCAGCCCGGAGCGGCTGGACCTGAGCGACCGCCACGCGCGCCTGGCGCACGATCAGGGAATGAAAATCGTGATTTCGACCGACGCGCATCAGCCCAAACATTTCCAGTTCATGCGCTACGGCGTGATTACCGCGCGCCGCGGCTGGACCGAGAAGAAGGACGTGATCAATACCTATCCTCCGGCGAAGCTGCTCGAATCCCTGCGGCCATTGCCGAAATGAGAATGGCTGTAGCGGCGCTGTCCTCAGCGCCGCAGCATCGGTCGCCAATCGAGGTGCTCACAGGGCAGCCGGCGCTGGGGACAGCGCCGCTACAGCAGGCCAGGTAAACACAATCATTGACAAATTCTACGCAAGTCGCCGTTCCTCCCGACGCCGTCATCTTCGACATGGACGGCGTACTGATCGACAGCAACCCGTTCCATCTGCGCATCTGGAGCGAATTCCTGACGCTGCACGGGGTTCCTTTTGACCCCGGCAAGCTCGGAGCGCAGATCTTCGGCCAGCGCGATGATACGGCGCTCCGCATGTTTTTTGGATCGGACCTCAGCCGGGAGCAATCCGTCCGCTGGAGCGAGGAACTGGAGCACAATTTCCGGGAAGCCTTTCGCGCCCACGCTCGACCCTTGCCCGGCGCGGCCGAATTGATTCGGGAGTGCTCTCGGGAAGGGATTCCGATGGCGGTGGCGTCGTCCGCCATGAGGAAGAACGTGGATTTTGTCGTGGACGCGCTCAAGCTGGCCCCGTACTTTCGATTTATCGTGAGCGGCGACGACGTTTTGCATCCCAAGCCCGATCCCGAGATTTACCTGCGAGCGGCGCGTCAACTGGGCGCGGACCCCTCGCGCTGCGTGGCCTTCGAGGACTCGCCCATCGGAATCGAGGCGGTGGTGCGCGCCGGGATGAAGTGCGTGGCGATTGCGTCGACGTTCGCGATCGAGTATCTCAGAGCGGAAACGCACGCTCACCTGGCGGTGCAGAGTTTTGAGGAATTGAATCTGGAGAAGCTGCGGGCCTTGTTTGACCGCCAGCCTTGACGTAGCGCCGCCGTTCAGGGCGGCACAGTCGCAAGTTCCCACGCAGACTCTAAAGCCCTGGCGCTATGACTTCGGGGCGAATCGCAACAGCACGACAGTGATGTCATCGGCTTGCGGCGCGAGTCCTGCGAATTTCTCCACCGTTTCCACGAGTCGCGTACAGCGCTCGTGAGGCGGCAGGCCCATGGTGGTTTTGAGGGCATCGACGAGCCGCGAGTCGCCAAAGAAATCGCGGTTGGTGTTCTGGGCTTCGGTCACGCCGTCGGAAAAGATCACCAGCTCATCGCCGGGACTCAACTGCACGCTCTGCCGCTCGAATGATGCCTCGTGAAACATGCCGATGGGGAAGTTCGACGATCCCAGCAGCGTGACCTCACCGTTCGGATGCATCAGCATGGGCGCGGGGTGGGCGGCGTTGACAAAATCAAACCGTCCGCTCGGATCGATCACGCCGTAGAAAAGCGTGGCGTACATCTGGGGCGGCGTACGCTCGCAGAGCAGTCCGTTGACGCGCCGGAACAGCGTGTCGAGGCTGGGATCGCCGGCGGCGACAGCGTCAAAGGAACCTTGCAGCATGACGGCCATCATTGCCGCCGGCCAGCCTTTTCCGGAGACGTCGGCAACGGTCAGCCCGTAGCGCCCGCCCGGCAGCGCCACCACGTCGTAGTAATCGCCTCCCACCGTGCGGCAGGGCCGGGTGAGCGCGAAGGCCTCGAAGAACTCCGTCTGGGGCAGCTCCTGAGGGAGCAGGCTTTGCTGGATGCTGCTGGCGAGCGCCAGCTCGTGCTGCGTGCGCTCCTGCTCGCGCGCCTGGCGCAGCAGGCGCGCATTTTCAATCACGGTGGCGCCTTCCACGGCCAGCGTCTGCAGCACCTCGCGATCGAGTCCGGTCACGGACGCGAGCTGCAGCTTGGCCTCGAGGTAGAGTACTCCGAGCAACTGCGGCAGCGTCTGGCGGATCGTCTCACCGCTCGAATCCGTCACCTGCAACTTTTGCAGCGGAACGGCGACGATGCTATGGGCGTTGGCCGGCAGCACACCCGTCTCCTGCGCGGTTCGTCCCGTCAGCTCGTCCTCGACTCCAAGCTCCTCGCGGCGATCGCGCACCACGCGCTCGACGATCGCGCTGGAATACGTCACCTGGTCCAGGGGAAGGAACGAGCCGCCGCTGCGCGCCAGGCGCAATCGGAGCTCGCCGTCCTCGTTGACAAGAAACAGCAGGCCGCGCTCCGCCTCGGTCAACTGGATGGCGGAATCGAGCAGCTTGGTAAGCACTTCCTCGAGCGCGGAAGCGCGATGCAGAACACCCGCCACCTGCAACAAGAGCCCGAGATGCTGAAGCTGAGGCGCCCGGCCCTCCGCGGCCTTGCCGATCTGCTCGAGCAGTTCCGGCAGGACCGCGCCCTCCATCAGAAAGGTGAGGCGGTACGCGTCTGAAACGCCCAGGTTGATCTGATCGCCGTTCTTGAGCGGCGCCTGCGCGATCCGTTCGCCGTTGACGAAGGTGCCGTGCCGGCTCTCGACGTCCTCGATCGAGTAGCCGCCGTCCTGCTGGAGAATCCGGGCGTGCCTTCGCGAGATGCGGTTATCGAGCAGGACGAGGTCGTTGTCACTCTGGCGGCCGAGGCTGAACGGAGTGCGCAAGATGTCGACTTCACGCTCGCTGCCGCGCGCGTCGCGGACGATCAGTCGCGCAGGAGCCTCCGTTGCCAGAGGAGCATCGCGCACGAGGACAGCTTCAGGCATAAGGGATCACCACTTAAGGTCAGGACAGCGGCTAGTATAGCAGAGGCGCGAT
This sequence comes from Terriglobia bacterium, assembly GCA_030037755.1. Taxonomy (GTDB): domain Bacteria; phylum Acidobacteriota; class Terriglobia; order UBA7540; family UBA7540; genus Gp13-AA77. The sequence continues at coordinate 207 of JASHQD010000655.1, read as the reverse complement.
CAGTACGTCAGTTCGTCAGTTCTTCAGTGTGTCAGTTATTCAGTTGGTTAGTTCGAAGTTATCCGATCCTGAGTTGTTCGGTCGCTTGGGTTGGAGTTAAAAACCGTGCGCCGGCGCGACGATACCCACCTCTTCACTGAAGAACTGAAAAACTGAAAAACTGACGTACTGACGTACTGACAAACTGACCTACGTGTCTAGGAAGAG
>JASHQD010000654.1 GCA_030037755.1 Terriglobia bacterium | reverse complement strand
GCGGCTTTTTGCCACGAACCGTGCGCGGCCACAGCGGCGGCTGAAAGGAGAACCGGGAGACTGGTGTATACTTCGCCAGACCATCGTGCTTGCTCATTTGCTCACCGTCACGTCGCTGACACATTTGAGAATCAGTCGAGTCTGATACAACGTGCTGGGCGTGAAGCCGTAGCCTTTCCTGACGACGGTCCTGCCGGCGCTGTCGGTCACTCTCAACTTATCTGGCCCGTCGAATCGCCCAACAAGCGTTGCGGTAACGCGGACGCCTGGCGGCCTAGAAGACTGGCCGATCTCCAGACCCCACCCCAACTTCGAGAGCGCTTGGTCGAACTGCTTGAAATTCTGGTCTTTCAACAAGCTGAAATCGGGACGGTCGGAGTCTCGCACGAGGTCCGGGTAATAAAGGGCCATGCTTGCCGCCTTGCGGTCGCACTCTGCTTGGATCACGGCGATCTCGAAACCCGTCTTGACCTCAGCGCGAACACGAACCATCTTCCCGCTGAAAGCGGACGAGTTCCCAACGAGTTCGCATACGGTAGTGTCGGTCGGTTCCACAGCTGAAACTGCGCGCTGCGAACAGGCCCCAAATACGACAGCCCATAGAATCGGCCTGAATTTGAGCATACGCCCCCTCCCGCCTATTGCTGATCCCACGGATCATGGTAAGGCAACGGATCAAGATAGCTGTCGCCGGGATGCATGCGAGGGTACACATCCATAATGAGATCTGAGGTGACAGCATCGCTGAAACCTTGGCCACTCCTATAGATCGTGTAGCCGCCAGCAGTAAGGCTTGAGAGGCCGAGCCCCTGTGCCACCCAGGCTGAGGTTTCATACCCGCGATACTCGACGGAGAAGTTCGGCAGCGGGGATGTCGTACTCCTGGGGTCGAGATTGTCCATCACGTGTGTTCCCTCATGACCGGCGTTTATGGCCATGACGATGGCGTTTGGATTCTTGCTCACGTCGAACGTAACTGCAGAACCCACCGTTGCAGCAGCCGCGGTCCCAGGTAGGGCGCCTGTCGTGACAGTCACCCCGTTATTGTCGCCTGCCTTGCCGTAAGTCTTCAGAACTGCATCAAGTCTTGCTCGCTCCTCGCTGCCCTTTTCAAGCCCGTTTCGCGCTTGCTTGATCTCATTCAACGAATTCTTAAACTCCTTCTGAAACGCCTTGAAATCATGGTTGCACTGTTTGTCCGATTTCGCGCAAGAGTTCTGGAAGGCCCGTTTGTGCCCGGCTCGCTGCTCTATCCGCAAACCGGGGTGTGGAACTACGGCAACCTGATCCACGCGCCTTACCAGGTGTTTGTGGACCAGGAGGGCAACGTGACCTTGAACTTCTACACGCAGGACGACGCCGTGACAGCTACGGGGTCGATGCGGGTGATTTCGATCTGCACGCGCGGCAGTGAAGCGATCCAGCTGCCGGTGAATATCCTGGCGCTGCCGTCGCAGCTTTAGTCCGAACTTCGAACTGAGGAACTGACGAACTGACGAATTGAAAGACGATGCCAGCACAACTCACGATCGGCGCTCTCGCGTCCTCGACCATCGAGGTTAGTCCGGGCGGGCTCTCGCGCGTTTCGAATCTGGTGACTTGCAATCTCACCACGGGTGGCCAGGCGGGATTTGAGGCGATCACGCAGGGATCGCTGACCACCTATCCGCTGGTGGTGGTCACAGGATCGAGCGCGGTCGACGGCAATTCATTCAACGGCGCTTTCGTGGCCAACTATGTGAACAGCGGCCAGACCGAGATCCAGTGGCTGCAGGACGGTCCGAACGACACCGGCGGCGGCGGCACCATCTTCGCGCTGCCTTATTTCACGGACATTCCGGATTCGCTGCTCGCCGGCGGGTAGACGCTGACCGCGCAGATCGCGACCTGGCTCCCAGACGAATCGACCTACGTGGTCGAAAAAGGGGCGCAAGACGTCAGGAAATGTACCGTAGAAACGCGAACTACGAGGCCGCAGCCGGCAGCACTTCGGCGGCGGGCTGTTCCTCACTGCGGGCGTGCAACAGTTCGACGATGGCGTGGTTCAACCGCGCGCGGACTTCGGAGCGATCCACGGCGCGCGTCAGGTAGCGCACCACGACCAGAACGCCGTCGCCGCTCGGGCGCAGATCGAGCGCCGAAGCGAAGGGCAGCGCGCGGGCTCCGTAACGGCTCGACACGCGCTCCCAATCCCGCTCCGCCGCCTGCGCGAAGCCTTCGGTCTCCTTCTCCACGAGAGCGCGAATCCTCTCGATCAGCGGATAGGGATTGCCGCCGCCGGAAACCGCCACTTGCAGTTCGTCCCAGAGCCACTGGCCCGAGGTCGTGAAGTTGAAGTAATGGTCCTCCACCGCATAGCCATTGAGGAACGCGACTTGGCGCCCGGTGGGAGTTCCGGCGCCGGTCCAGTTGCCGGTCTCGAGCAGAACGGTGCGGAGGATGCCGATTTCCAGGACCTCGCCGAACACTCCGTTGATCTCCACCCAGTCGCCCACGCGGATCCCGTTGCGGCCCATCAGCACGAACCAGCCGAGAAACGCCACGATGAAATCCTTGAGAACAACCGTCAGGCCGGCGCCCGCGAGGCCCAGAATCGTGGAGAACTGGCTTGGAGTACCGAAGATCAACAGGACGACGGCAAGCACGGCGAGCGTCTGCACCACAAAGCGGATCACCGCGCGCAGCGTGGCGTGCTGGGTGCGTTGCAGCTTGAGTTTCTCGAGCGAATGGTCGCCGAGACGCTGGATCGCGAACGCCACCAGAATCGCCAGCAGAATCCAGAGGCATCCCTTGATCAAGCGATGCAGCGCCAGCCGGCTCTGAACCGCGACGAGCGCGTTCCATTGTCCATAGGTCGCGGCCAGTTGCTGCAGATCCTGGATGCGCCGGTCGAATTCCGCGAGGCTCTTTTCGTCATCGGAGAGCTTGCGCAGCGATTTGAGGCTCGCGGCAGCGGCTTCGGGCGATGCAGTCTCGGACCCGGCGGGCGAGGCCGCGGCTGCAGCATTCGAAACCGCGGGCGAGGGCTGCGCGGCCGATGCGGACGGCGCCGAGCCCGCCTGTCTTGTCGCTTTCTCGGCATCGACCTGCTGATCGAGCGCGGCGTGATCCTTCCCGAGCGCGGCCGCCAGGCTCAGCGCCTGCTGTTGGGCGGCGCCGATCTGCTGCTGCCTGGCGCGCAAAGCGCTCCAGGCCGACGCCTGCGCGAGGATATTCTCCTCAGGCGGCGCGCCGCCCGCAGTCGTGGCCGGCTTGGCGGCAGCGCCCACGTTGTTGTGTTCGGTCGCGTTGTGCTGGTCCAGAAGCTCCTGGATTTTGCTGCGCTCGTCGCCGCCGGCGCGAATGAGATCCTCCTGCGCGTCGGCAAGCTCGTCCTGGTGCAGCGAGACCTCGGCCTGCGCAAGCTCGATCTGCTGCTGCAGATTCGCCTGGCGATCGCCTGTGGCCTTCGCGGCCGCGGCCTTGAGCTGGTTGATCCTGTCGTTGCCGGCCGCGATCCCGGCCTGCGCGCGATCGATGCGCTCCTGAATCGCGCGCGTGGCTTGGGTCTGCGGCGCAGGCTGACTGCTGGCCGCCCGGAGCGCGCTCGAGAAAGCGAGGTCGACCTCGAGATCGGCCAACCGCACCGCGTCCGCCGCGAGCCGTTGCTCGGCCTCGCTCTGGGCCAGAGATCCCAGCTCCTGGGCAGTCTCCAGAGGCCGCTGATCGATGATCGAAACCAACGCGCTGGTCGCAGTTCTCGATGGGTTTGCGCCGGGCGAGGTACGGGTGAGATAGAGGCCCAGCACGGCCAGAATCGTAAGGGCCAGCAGGACAAGAATGGCGAGCCTGGATCGTAATCGCATGCGGGTTAAGCATTGCTGTAGCGGCGGTGTCCTCACCGCCGGTTATCAGCGCATCGCGGCGCTGAGGATAGCGGCGCTGAGGACAGCGCCGCTACAGCTGTCGTCCTCCGGCGCTGAGACCGTCCGCCACGGTTCAGTGATTCGGCGGGCTACGCAGCAGACCCTCGATCGTCCGCGACTCGTCCACGCCGAGCGCAGGCGCGGCCCGATGGAGCATCGTCATGAACCAGTCGACTTCTTCAGGCGCCGAAGGATATCCGATGTTGGCATCCGGCTTGCCCGCGCCCGGGCGGTTGGAGTTCACCAAGACTTGGCCAGAGGGATCGACGAACGCGAAGAATGGCACGCCAATCGGGCTTCCGCCCAGCCGCTTCCTCAATTCGTTGCCGCCGGGATTGTCGAGGCTTACCTTGTCCCCGTGCTCGTCTACGGTCACGTGCACGACCACGAAATATTGGTCGACGATGGGATGGACGTCCGGCGCGGCGATGAAGTTGTCGAGCTTGTGGCACCAGCCGCACCACGAAGCGCCGAAGATCACCCAGACGTTCTTATGCTGCGCGGCGGCGGCGCTTTCGGCGGCAGCCAGGACTTCGTCCGCCGGCTGAGGCGCGTCCGAAGCGGCCGGGCAGAGGGTTGAGGTCAGGAGCAGTGCGACCAGGATCACTATTCGTTCGATTGTCCGCATGCGGGGATTGTAAAGCTCGGAGGCACTGTCGGGCAAGTTCGTGCCGATCTCTCAAGTTTTGCCCGTCAGCGCCGATAGCTTCAACGAGGGCGGGCCTCGCTCGGCTAACCTGGCAGGGGAAAAATCCCTTAACGGCCGGCAGACCGCCCTCGCGATCTACCGGCTCGAATCCATCACATTCACCCAACAGCCTGACGCGATTGCGAGCTCTCCAAAGCGCGCGCGTCCCCACTTGCCTGTGCCAATCGGCGGAGCGCCAGAATCGCGAGTCCGGTGAAAATAATCGCCTGCACGGCGTGAATCCAGAACCAGCGGCCGGCGCCTACGTCCCAGACGAGCTGGCGAGCGGCATCGCGCGGCCAGACGAAAGTGAAGAAAATCAGAAGGCCC
>JASHQD010000653.1 GCA_030037755.1 Terriglobia bacterium | reverse complement strand
AGCAGCAGGGCAGCTACCAGGTTGCGGTGGTAGGGCCCGACGACAAGGTTGCTGTTCGCCCGGTTCAAGTTGGCCAGAAGACCGGCACGATGTGGGTTATCCAGGACGGATTGAAGCCCGGGGAACGCGTCGTGGTGGAAGGCCAGCACTTGCTCCGGCCGGGCGCGACTGTGCAGACGAAACCATTCAAGGGCAGTAGCGAGTGAAAGAGCCGTCAGCTATCAGCCTTCAGCTTTCAGCTAATAAGCAAGCACGGGCTCGCAGTTGGCAACCGAAGGCTGACGGCTGATTGCTGACTGCTGATAGCTGTCTGAGCGCTGACGGCTGACCGCTTCAGGTGAAAGGAAACGATCCATGTCCAAATTCTTCATCAACCGGCCGATCGTGGCGATGGTGATCGCGATCCTGATGGTCATTGTGGGCACCGTCACCATCGTGACTTTGCCTGTGGCGCAGTTTCCGAGTATCGCCCCGCCGGAAATCAGGCTACAAGCCAACCTTCCGGGCGCCGATGCGCAAACGCTCGAACAAGCCGTTGCTACACCGATCGAGGAGCAGGTCAACGGTGTGGATAACATGACCTACATGTACTCGCTGAACGTCAGCTCCAACCAGCAGACGGTGCTGTTCGCCGACTTCGAGCTCGGAACTGATCCCAATGCCGACCTCTTGCTCACCCAGTCGCGCCAGCAATTGGCAAACGGACAACTGCCGCCCGTGGTGAACAACTACGGGATTGCGCTCAAGAAGTCGACCACGGCTCCGCTCATGCTGATTGCTCTGTACTCTCCGCACGGCACCTACGATTCAACCTATCTCGCCAACTACGGCTACATCAATGTCAATGACCCGATTGCACGGGCCTACGGGGTTGGCCAGACGCAGATCTTCGGCGCCGGCCAGTACGCCATGAGGCTGTGGGTGAAGCCAGACCAACTGGCGAAGCTGAATATCACAGTCACGGACATCGCGAATGCGCTCCAGGCACAAAACACGATCAATCCTGCAGGGCAGGTCGGAGGGGAGCCGGCACCGGCAAACCAGCAGTTTACCTACACGGTGCTCGCCCAAGGCCGTCTGATGACGCCGGAGGAATTCGGCGACGTCATCGTGCGTGAAGCGCCCAATGGCGGGACCGTTCGAGTGAGAGACGTGGCGCGGGTTGAACTGGGCACCCAGGACTACAGCCTGATGGGTCGCTTGAATGGCAAGCCCGCCGCTGTTCTTGCCATCTATCAACTCCCCGGAACCAACGCCGTCAAAACCGTGGACGGCATTCGCAAGCTGCTCTCTCAGATGAAGCAACGGTTCCCGGACGACATGGATTATGCCATCTCTCTCGATCAGACCCAGGCCGTGACCGAAGGCATGAAGGAGATCATCAAGACCCTGGTAGCCGCGATCCTGCTGGTCATCCTGGTGGTTTTCTTATTCCTTCAGGACTGGCGCGCCACGCTGATTCCCTTGCTGGCGGTGCCGGTTTCGCTCGTCGGCACCTTCATCTTGTTTCCGGCCTTCGGCTTCACCATCAACACGCTCTCTCTCTTCGGATTGGTCCTCGCCATCGGCCTCGTGGTCGATGACGCGATCGTGGTCGTGGAAGGCGTGCAACGGCACATCGAGGAAGGCGACGCTCCCAAGGATGCGGCCCGCAAGGCGATGGATGAGCTGTCGGGCCCGGTTGTCGGTATCGCATTGGTCCTTTCGGCGGTATTCGTGCCAACCGCATTCATTCCGGGCATTACCGGAAGGCTCTACCAGCAGTTCGCCGTGACCATTGCCATTTCGGTGGTTCTGTCAGCGTTCAATGCGCTTACGCTTAGCCCCGCGCTCGCCGGGTTGTTGCTCCGGAAAAAACAGGAGAGTCACGGGCTACTGCGGCGTTTCTTTGACGGATTCAATCGCGTGTTCGGACGCGCCACGGAAGGCTACGTCCGCTGGTCGGGAGGACTGATTCGCAAGGGCGCGCTAGTTCTGGTGCTGCTCGCGGCTGCCGGTCTGGCTGGAGTTTTCTTTGGCGCCCGGCTCCCTTCGAGCTTCCTGCCTGATGAAGATCAAGGTTACCTCTACATCAACATGCAACTCCCCAATGCGGCTTCCCAGAAACGGACAAGCGAAGCGGCGAAGCAGGTGGAGCAGATTCTCGCCGACACTCCGGGCGTCAAGTACACCACCAGCGTGATCGGCTTCAGCTTGCTGAGCTTTGTCAGGACCAGTTACAACGCCTTCTTTTGGGTCACATTCAAGCCGTGGGATGACCGCAAAACCAGGGCCGAACAGTATGAGGCCATCAAGGCACGTCTGAATCAGGAGCTCACCCATCTGCCGTCAGGGACGGTCTTCGCTTTCTCGCCGCCGGCCATACCGGGCGTCGGCACTTCCGGCGGTGTGACGTTTGTCCTGGAGGATCGCGCCGGCAGGGATGTCCAGTTTCTTGCGAGTAACCTCGCCGCGTTCATGGCGGCCGCTCGCAAGCGCCCGGAGATCGGGCTGATTTCATCAACGTTCATACCGAGCGCGCCACAAGAGTTCGTCAATGTGGACCGGGCCAAGGTCCTGAAGCAAGGCGTGGCTTTGACCGACGTCTACAACACCATTCAGGCCTACATGGGAGGCTTGTTCGTCAACTACTATAACGATTTCGGCCGTACCTGGCAGGTGTACATCGAGGCCGAAGCGCCTTACCGGTCGAATACCGGCAACCTCGGGCAGTTCTATGTGCGCAACAACCTGGGCCAGGCGCTGCCGCTCTCGACGTTGGCAAATTTTGAGACTCACTCGGGTCCTGAGTTCACTATGCGCTACAACGAGTACCGGTCGGCGCAGATCAACGTGAGTGCCGCGCCCGGTTACAGTTCCGATCAGGCGACCGCGGCGCTGGAAGATGTTTTCAAGAAGACCATGCCGCGCGAGATGGGCTTCGACTACATCGGAATGTCTTACCAAGAGCAAAGGGCGCGACAAGGGGTTTCGCCTTCGATCATCTTCGGATTCTCCTTGCTATTTGTCTTCCTGATTCTCGCGGCCCTCTATGAGAGCTGGACCTTGCCGTTCAGCGTGCTGCTGAGCACGCCGGTGGCGGTGCTCGGCGCCTTCGGAGTGCTGTGGTTGCGCCGCGTCCTGATGGGTTTGTGGGCGCCGCCGTACATGATCCAGATTGAGAACGATGTCTACGCGCAAATCGGCCTCGTGATGCTGATCGGCCTTGCCGCCAAGAACGCCATTTTGATCGTCGAGTTTGCCAAGGACCAGTACGAACAGGGCAAGCCCCTGGTGGATGCGGCGCTCGAAGGCGCCCGGCTTCGCTTGCGACCGATCTTGATGACGTCTTTCGCTTTCATCCTGGGTTGCGTGCCGCTGTGGATCGCTACGGGCGCGGGCTCCGTTTCGCGCCAGATCATGGGCACCGCGGTGATTGGAGGCATGCTCGCCGCCAGCGCCATCGGCATCTTCTTTGTCCCCGCAATCTTCTACCTGGTGGAGAAATGGTCGGCGCACGCTCGCGAGAGTTCGGTGGCGCCCGTACCCCAAAGACCGGCAACGGTGGAGGGTGAATAAAATGAATGCTGCCTCAGCAACACGCCACGCGGTACGAGTAGCTTCCCCGTCTGGTTCGCGGAGAGCCTGGATGTTGATGGTCGCCGGCGTGGTCATGGTCTCCGCCTGCAACGTGGGACCGAACTACCATCGGCCAGCGGTCCAAGTTCCCGCGGCGTTTCCCGCGCCCGGCGAGGCTCCGCAGGCAGACTCGCAAGCGGCGTCGTTCGCCGACTTGCCTTGGTGGCAGGCCTTTCACGATCCCCAACTGCAGGGCCTCATCCGCACCGCCTTGAAGCAGAACTATGACCTGCAACTCGCCGTCGAGCGCGTCACCGCTGCCCGCGCGCAGGTCGGCATCGCGCGTTCCGACCAGTTTCCGCATGTTTCTGCGGATCCCACTTTCACCGGCGCCAAAACCGACCAGGGCGTCCAGATCTCCAACCTCTTCGCGCTTGCTGCCGACGCGGTGTTTCAGCTCGACTTCTTCGGACGGTATCGACGTGCTACCGAGGCGGCCCGCGCGCAGATGGTGGGCACTCAAGACGCTCAACAGACCGTCGCCTTGACTCTCGTGAGCGACGTGGCGAGCGATTACTTCCTGTTACGCGACCTCGACCTGCAGCTCGAGATCAGCCAGGAAACGGTCAAAACTCAGCAGGATTCGGTCAACCTGACCGAGTTGCGGCTCAGCCACGGCGTGGGCACGCGACTTGACGTGCTGCAGTCGCGGCAAGTGCTCGACACCGCCAACGCGCAGATCCCGGATATCGAGCGCCAGATTGGCCAGACCGAGGACGCGATCAGCATCCTCTTGGGAGACTACCCTCATGTAGTGCCTCGCGGCCAAGTCCTTGGTGTCGAGACCGCAGATGGGTGGGTATGGAGTGAGAATCTGCCGCCGCAATTGCCGGCAGGGCTACCATCGGCGCTGCTCGAGCGCCGTCCGGATATTCGCCAGGCCGAGCAGAACCTCGTGGCCGCCAACGCCGACATCGGCGTGGCCAAGGCCATGTTCTTTCCCCAGGTTTCCCTTGTCGGCTCCGGAGGGGGCGCGTGGGGTCACAGCGTCTTCTTCGGCACCGATGTCCCCGCGCACGAGGGGATCTACAGCTACGGGGCGAGCTTGAGCCAGCCTCTGTTCGAGGGCGGCTACCTACGCAACAACCTGCGATACGCCAAGTCGCAAGACCGGCAAGCCCTGATCAGCTATCAACAGACCATCCAGAAAGCATTCGGCGATGTGTCGGACGCCTTGATTGGCTATGACAAATACCACGGAGTTCGTGAGCGCCAGGAAGAGACGGTGAAGGATCTTCAGGACACGGTCGGCGTCTCGATGATGCGCTATCGGGGCGGCACGGCGACTTACCTCGATGTGCTTGACAGCCAGCGCTCGCTGTACAGCGCAGAACTCACCCTCGCCCAGGCGCGCAACAACGAGTATCAGAGCCTGGTTCAGCTCTACAAGGCTCTCGGGGGCGGCTGGAAGTAAACCGCAAATGAGGAGCGATGCTGTTTGTCCATCAGGCTGGCGCGGGGCTGCTCTTGGTAATCCTCACGTTGTGGACTCAGTCTGCCGGCTCCGCCGCCCTCATTGCCCGGTCGAGACATGCACTGACCGGCGATATTCGTAAGCTCGGGCCCATTCACTCCGCCGGGCTCATGGTGCAACTGACAACAGCCATCGTCGTTCTGCAAGCGATAAATGTTCTGCTGTGGGCAAGCTGCTATCGCTGGCTCTGCTTCCCATCATGGGAATCCGCCCTGTACTTCTCGGCAACCAGCTATTCCACGGTCGGGTATGGCGACGTGGTCCTGCCGCGGGAGTGGCGTATGTTGGGACCGCTCGAGAGCATCATCGGCGTGCTGATGTGCGGAATATCGATAAGCTTTCTGTACGCGGTGGTCACCCGGCTTGTCGGCCGCCGGGAGTCGTAAGTGCGGGTCGACCGTGAATTCGTTGTCGACCCTAAGGATCTGACGCACTCAACCCCTCAAGGTCATCGGCACTCAGCTTCAAGGTTGCGGGCTGCGCCCCACCAACCCGCGCCAGAAATAAGCGGGCTTGCCCGGCGCCGAGTTTCGTCGTCCGCGAACACGCCACCACGTAAACACATTCTGCAACTAAAAATCAGACGCCAAATCACGCGGTCGGCCGCGTGGTAACTGTAGCCGTCACGCCATAGAGCGCCCCCCCGGCGCGATTGTTGTAGCGCGGGCGCCCCGCCCGCGGGAATTCCAAAGCGGGCTGCAGCACTGCATTCCCGCGAGTAAACGCTTGCGCCCCCTTAGGATTGAAATATAGTATACGGGCGAAATTCAAATCAGCCGCGGGTGCAGTCGTGGGTCAATTTGACGTCGAGGGGCGCTCCTCCGTCAAATTCTTCCGCGGAACAATCGGAGGAACACGGACATGGGAAGACGGAGCCTGGCAATCGTC
>JASHQD010000652.1 GCA_030037755.1 Terriglobia bacterium | reverse complement strand
GCTTTCTTCGAGTAATGCGGATTGGGCTGATAGAACGGGACCGGCGGAGTGACGTCCCCCCCCAATGTCGTATGTTGGAGCGTCAGCGGCTTGCCCTGAGTCTGGAACGGCAGGCGCATTCGGCTTCGGTTGCGCCGTTTGGCCTGTGGTGTTCTCCTCCTTCACCTGTGTTCGCGGATCCCCAAAGATACTTGGTGACATCGCTGGCATGGTAAGCACAGGTGGTTGCGGTGCTTCGGGCGCACCGCCTGTCGGGGTTGGGAGGCCATACGACACGTAATTGCTCTTAAGGACTTTCACAACTTCATCTGTTGCTCCGAGAGCGCGGAATTTCTCTTCGAGATCGGGCGTCATTTGGAAAGCCACGTGGTATTCCCGCACCAGCGCAGTGAGGCGGCCCGAACTCAATCGGGCTTTGAGAAGCGATTCCACCTTGTCGACCGACAACGGTGCTCCCGCCGGAGCCGGAGTCTGCGCGGCGGCGTTCAAAAGAGCGCTCAGAAGCACGAACGAGGAAACAAGGGCCCGCTTGCGTAGCACTTCCAGTCCTCACTTCTCGGTCAACGTGAAATTCACATCGATCTCCGTATCGACGTAGACCGGTTCGCCGTTCAGCAGCGTGGGCTGATAGCGCCACTTCGATACCGCTTGCATGGCGGCATTCACCAGCAGCGGGGGACCGCTGATCAGGTGTAACTCCCGGATGGTGCCATCCTTGCCGATCAGAGCCGCCATGCGCACGACGCCTTGAACGCGGGCCATCCTCGCGACCTGTGGATACTCCGGCGGCGGAGCGTAGATTTTCTTCGCCTCCTCGACCTGTCCACCTACCGTGATGCGCTTCCCGGCGACCGGCTTCGACCGTGGCAGGGGTGGCGCGCCAGTCTCGCCGCCAGTTACTCTTCCCATGCTTCCTCCGGGCACGCCGCCCGGCACGCCTCCCAAGGGTGCAGCGTGGTTTGAATCGGCAGACGGTTGAGGCGTCGAGCCGCTGGTCGCTGTAATGACGGCCGATGGCCACTTGTCCGGACTCTCACACGCGGCCTCGGAGGCCGGCGCCGAGGCTACCCCATTTTGCCGCTGGATCTCGGCGGCAACACTCTTGGCGTTGTCGTTGAAGCGCGGATTGGACGGATCGAGTTTCGCCGCTTTCTGATACTCGAGAAGAGTTTCATCCAGGCGCCCGAGCTTGTAGAGGGCACGCGCCAAAGCGGCATGAGCCATGGCGCTATTCGAATCCAAACTGACCCACTGCCGGGCCTCTTCGCTTACGTCCTTCCAACACTGGTGACGCCACAGAATCTCCGATGCCTCCGCGTGCGGTGAGAACCCGGCAGGGTTCAGTTTTTCCGCTTTGCGGTACTCCTCCAGGGCGTCTCGATCGCTGCCCTGGCGGTTGAGCACCTGCGCGAGACCCAAGTGCGCGTCGGCAAAATCCGGACTCAATTCAATAGCGGCGCGGTAGTCGCGCGCACCGTTGTCCCAGTTCTGTGAATTGAAATCCGCCTGCCCCTGCTTCCATCGCTCCACCGCTGCCGGATCGATGAGATAGTTGTCTCGGAGTGCTTTCAGGACCTCGTCGGTCGCGCCCAGGCTGCGGAACTCCTGTTCGAGTTCGGGAGTCATCTGAAACTCGACATGCTGCTCTCGCACCAAACCTGTAATGCGGACGGAAGGCACCTGCCCCTTGAGCAAGGTTTCCAGTCTGGAAATCGAAAGCGGCCCTTGAGCCGGAGCGGGAGTTTGCGCGCTGCCGTTCACGCACATTCCTGTGAGTAGAAGGAATGTGGCAGCACCGATCGCTTTAGCTCTCATGGAGTAACCCCCTGCGTCCTACGAGAAGCTGAGCGCCTTCACGAGTTGATGGGTTGGTCCAGGATCTCGTGGACTTCTCCTCGAGATCCGGCGTCACTTGGAAATTATCGATGCACCAGTACGTTGATGCGTTCGCGCGTTACCACGGCCTGACCGTTCCACATGCCGGGTTTGAATCTCCAACTACGGACCGCCTCGAGGACCTTCTCATCCAGCTGCGGGCTCGACTTGTTGACGACCTGCGCATCGCGCACGTTGCCCTGGCGGTCCACGATAACCTCGACCACGACCACTCCTGAAAGTGAGGCCTTTCGACCCGACTCGGAGTAGTCCGGGGCAGGCGTGTAAATTGGAACCGGCGCAGTAACATCGCGGTCCCGGCCCACATTGTAGATCGTGGTATCGTCGGGCTCTGTTGAGGCCGCGGGGGCCGATGCGATTGCCACGTCAGGCGGTCTCCGTTGTAAGGAGACCGCATTTTGCGAGCCTGTGGCAGGTGCAGAGGCTGACTCCGCGGCACCGGGCACACCGCCGCTTGAATCGGCAGCCGGTTGAGAGGGCTGAACGCTGCTCGCTGCCGCGGCGGCCGATGACTCTTGTTTCGGATGTTCGACCACCGATGGATCGGCGGCATAGTTGTCGCGCAGTGCCTTCAGGATCTGATCGCTCGCGCCCAGGCTGCGAAAGCTGGTCTCAAGCTCACGGGAAAGATGGAAGTTGACGTGGTCTTTCTGAATCAACGACACGATCCGCACAGGCGACAGTCGCGCTTTCAGGTAGTTTGCGATCGTGTCGGAGGTCAAGGGCCGGGGCTGGGAAGCGGCGGGCTGGGCCTGCGCGCGGAGGCCTTGCGAGGAAAGGAACAGGCAGAGAATAATCTTCAGCAGCGCGCTGCCGGCGCTTGCCCTCGTACACCGGCCGGCATGGACCTTGCTTCTGTCTGCCACAGTTCCCCCATTTCGACGTAGGGGTGGCACAGGCACTCTTGCCTGTGCTCAAGCGGTAGCTACTCGGCCCTGCGGAACAGCACGGGCAAGAGTGGCTGTGCTACCCCTGCGTCGGATTAATGCCCCAAGGTTCCAGCTTGCTGTTCCGCCGCCTTGTTATCCTGCGCAATCTTGATGCGGTCCTGAACGAGTTTCTTGCTGGCCGAGTCCACTTTCAGCCCGGAAGCCTTTGTGTAAGCGGCGATAGCCTGGTCGTATTGCCCCTGGTCACGGTCTCCGTCGCCCTCCTTGATCAGCGCTTCGAACCGGACTTTCGCGTCGGCAGCATTCACAGATTCGGCGGCAGATTCGCCTGAGGTCGAAGCAGAAGGCGTCACGCTACCCTTCTGTCTCGAGTCCTGGGACGGTGTCGCAGCCGGCTGCGCCGGAATGTCCTTGCCCACGGCCGGGGAATCATCCGAAGGCTGGTTTGTTGCAGGCGTCGCGGGACGCGCGGCTTGCGGCTGTACCGGGGTAGCTGACGGCGATGCGCGTTGACTCCGCATTCGCCAGACGACGAGCCCTCCCAGCACGATCAGTATTGCGGCGGCGCCGGCGAGCCAACCGTGAACTCGATTCAGAGTCTTTGGTTCAGGCGGAAAGGTGGGCGCGGCCGGTTGCGCCTCCGGAAGCCTGGCGGCAGTCGCATTGAGCGGTTCGCGCCGCTGCGGCACCGCGGGCCTCAAGGCGCTCTCGGTGCGAGCCTCTGAATTCGCCGGCTTGGATGATCCCGTGTCGATCCGAATGGGCGAGCGCGGAACGGGCGCGCGTTCAGTGATGGCGCCGCCCGTTTCCAGTGCGGCCAATTGATCGACATCCGTGGCCAATGTTGCCGAACGGCCAAACCCCTCCAACCCATTCGAAATCGAGGTGGCGATTTCCATAGGCGCCGGGCCAAGCCCCGCAATCGTTTCCGGCTCGCTCAGCTTCGGAGTGCCTGGCGAGCCGCGATCGAGACCGAGGGTTTCGGCCGGCACGGGTATCGGCGGCATTTTGTGAGCGGCCCGCAATTCTGCTTCGATCTTCTCTCGCGCCAGGCGCTCGCGCTCGGCACGCTCCTGGGCCAGCCGGGCGCGCTTCGCCTCATCGGAGGCCATTCGCTCCGCGGCCTCCTTCTCGCGCGTCAGGCGTCCCGCTTCTGCCTGCAGGCGCGCCGCCCGCGCGGCTTCCTCACGTTCGCGGGCCCGCCGAGTTTCTTCGGCCCGTTCCCGCTCCAGGCGTTCCTTTTCGGCACGCTCCTGGCTCAGACGCTCGCGCCGGGCTGCCTCGCGGGCCAGTTCTTCGGCCTCCGCCTTCTCCTTCGCCAGGCGCTCGGCCTCCGCCTGGATACGGAGCAGCCGGTTCGCCTCCATCAGCTCGCGTACCTTCCGATCCTCCTCCGCGCGCGCCCGCGCCAATCGTTCCTGTTCGGCCAGCTCCCGGCTGATGCGCTCGCGCTCGACGGCTTCGCGCCCCAGGCGCTCCACTTCGGCCCTTTCACGGGCAAGCTGTTCGAGTTGGGCTCGAAGGCGTTCCGCTTCCGCGGCCTCACGCTCCTGCCGCTGCCTTTCCTGTTGTTCCCGCGCGACGCGCTCCAGCTCGCGGCGCTCCCGTTCGCGTCGCTCCTGTTCCTGCTTGAGGCGTTCGGCCGCTCTCCGCGCGGGTTCCGATTCCCAGTGCTCGATGGCCTCGATAATCGCCCTGGCGCTGGCGGGGCGCTGCTCGCGGGCCTTCGCGAGGCAACTCATCACCAGGCCCGCGATCTCCGCGGGTACGTCTGAGCGCACCGAGAGCAGGGGCGTGGGTGGCGTGCTGATGTGGGCCATCATGAGGCCAAATCCCGAATCGGCCTTCAGGGGCAATTCGCCCACGAGCATCTGGTACATCACCACGCCGAGCGAGTAAATGTCGGAGCGCCCGTCCAGTTCGTCGCCCTTCTTGCCCATGGCCTGCTCGGGCGACATGTAAGCGGGCGTGCCGATCAGCATGCCAGTGCCGGTAAGGGTCAACTGGCGAAGCTTGGAATCCTCGATCTGGCCCTCCTTGACCTTGGCGATTCCGAAATCGAGGACCTTCGCCGCCTCAAACCGGACGCCGGATTCCGACGTGCTTTCGGCAAGGAGGACGTTGGCCGGCTTGATGTCGCGGTGAATGAGGCCCAGAGTGTGAGCGGCCTGGAGCGCGGCTGCGATCTGCCGGGTAATCCCGCAAACCCGCGCCACGCTCATGGGCGCTTCCAGCTGAATGGCATCCTTCAGGCTGCGTCCCTCGATAAACTCCATGACGATGAAGGGACGCCCGTCTTCGGTCCGATCGATATCCTCCACGTGAACGGCATTGGGGTGCTTCAGACGGCGCGTCAGGACGGCCTCGCGCACGAAGCGGAGCACGAACGTCTCATCGCGCGCCAATTCCGGATTGATCGCCTTGAGAGCGCGGATTTCGCCAAAGTGCAGGTGCTCGGCCTTATACACCGTGGCCATGCCGCCCGCGCCGATCTGCCCGAGGATCCGGTACTTCTCGCGAACCACGGTACCGTCTGCCCAGGCTCCGCTCTCCACGAGGGTCCTGCCGTCCTGCGGACACACCATGAAGTGGGTGGGGTAGCTCTGGCGACAGGCAGGGCAAGTCTTCATGAAAACGGTCTCTCCGGAGGTGCCACAAGTATATCTCACTCACCTCCGGAGACGTACAATGCGGCCGGCGTGCTGACTGCACAAAGCGGTGGCACGACGCCGAGATCAAGCCCGCCCGGGATCCCTGCAGTCGAAGGCACCGACCTTAGCCCGAGCATGCCGACCTGAAGGCCGGGCTCTCCGAGCTGGACCCGAACGACGGGGCTCTTATCTCTTCGTCGTTTCGTCGATGAAACTAGCAAAATCCTGCTTCATCTTGGCGTGCGCCTTCGAGTCGAGATACACCATGTGTCCTGACTCATACTGCGCGTGCGAGATGTGCTGGCGATAATCCGGCGGCAGGTCGAGATGGTCGAAGGTATACCAGGCCGCGAGATAAGGCGTCGCGAGATCGTAGTAGCCCTCCATGTTGAGGATCTTCAGGTAGCGGTCCTTGACCAGCGCCTCGCGCAGCGGCGTGACAGTTTCCGGATTGGCGCCGCCCCCACCGCCGCCGCCACGCTGGCCCGGCTGAGGAGCAAGGCTGAACTGAAATACTCCCGATTCCGTGGCCGAGGTGTAGTACGGCATCTCGACCTTATAGTTCAGCTCGCGGCGAACATAGTCGTAGAAAACGGTGGTAAACGGCGGGCCGGTTTCGGCGCTGGTCGGATCGAAGAACTGCGTGCGCATGAAGCCGTCGGGATCGGGATCGGAGTAGCGACCGTCCAGGCGTCCCACGCGCAGGCGCTGATCGGCGAGCAGGAAGTGGGTGAAGATCTGGACGTTGATGCGCAGATTGGACCACTCGATCACTTCCTTGGAGATGCCGGTGTAGCGATTCAGCTTGTTGATGACGTCCTGCCGTTGGTCATCGCTGAGTTTGTCGCCATCGGCAAGCGCCTGGGTGTATTCGCCGAGGGCGAATTGCATCGACTCCTGCCTTGCTTTGCCGGGGTCCTGCATCAGGTCCGGCGGCAGCTTCTTGTGATACCAGGCGATCGACGTGAACGAGGGCAGCAACAGCGGGTAAGGCACATCATTGGTGAACGACGCCTCCAGGGTCTCGAAATTCAGCACCGTGGAGAGCAGCACGATTCCGTTAAAGTTGATGCCGAGATCGTTGAGATGCCCGGCGAGTCCGGCGGATCGCGTAGTCCCGTAGCTCTCACCGAAAAGATAGAGCGGCGACGACCAGCGCTCGTAGCGTGAGATGTAAACGCGGATGAACTCGCCGAACGCATCGATATCGCCGGTGAGATTCCAATACTTGCGCGCGGCGTTCTGATCGGCCGGGCGGCTGTAGCCGGTGCCGATAGCGTCAACCAGCACGAGATCGGTCTTGTCGAGCGGCGTGTTGGGATTGTCTTCGAGGCGATAAGGCGATGGCGGCAGCCAGCCCTCCGGCTCGAGCACGACTTTGCGCGGTCCAAGCGCGCCCATGTGCAGCCAGATGCTGGCCGATCCGGGACCGCCATTGTAGGCAAAGGTCACGGGACGCGTGGCGGGATCCGCGCCGTCCAGGGTGTAGGCGACGAAGAACATCTCCGCCTCGATCTTGCCTTCAGCATCCTTGATGGGCAGGCGTCCAGTCGTGGCGGTGTAGCGCAAGGCCTCCCCGTTGACGCGGATCTGATGATGCGTCACCACGGGAGGCACTTCGGTCATATCGAAGTGCATCGCCCGGATGCCCTCGCCGGGAGCGCCGCCTGCCTGGGCCTGCTCCGAAGGGGTAGGTGGAGTGGTGGGTGTTGCCGCGGGGCGTTCCTCGCGCTGAGGACGTTCGGCCGGCGCCTGCGATGGTGTGGTCTCAGTTTGTTCCGAGGAACGCTGCGGGTTCTGAGCGCGCTCCGGGGGAGTGCTGGGCTGCTGGGCGAGAATCGTCATCGGGACGAGCAGACTTGCTAACGTCAAAAGCGTCCGTCTCATGGGTCTCCTCTGGGTTGATGCGTCGGGTGCATCTCGCGACGCGGAAAGGCATTTTACACCCAGTGGCCGTAACATTTGGCATCTTTTACCGGCCGCGGTATGATGGGCGCCGCCGCTGGCGCGCCACGCGAAATGAACATCCTCCTCTTCGCCAACCTGACTCGGGGAACTTTGGGCTCGTTAGTGAAGAGAGGTTTCGAGCAGGGTGGTCACGAGGTGATCGCATTTCGGCCGGAGCAGCCGCCCGGCGAGTTTTCGGAACTGAGGGCCCACGTCCCGAGTGTGATCGAAAGGTGCTCGCCAACTCCCGATCTTGTGGTCGTCATCGAAAACGATCCGCGCTTCCGGTTTTTTCCCGCCGGGCTTTTGGACGTCCCCGTCCCTACCGCGTTCTGGGCTGTGGATAATCACCTCAATTACCGCTGGCACAAAGAGTACGCACAGCAATTCGATGTGACGTTCTTCGCGCAGAAAGACTACATCCCCGCCGCCCGCCGCTACGGCGCCGGAAACGTCCACTGGCTCCCGCTGGCGGCGGACGGCGAATATCATCGCATCGAGCCCGATCCCGGCAAGTACGAAGTATCGTTCGTCGGAAATGTGTCGGCAGGACGGCGGAGGTTCTTCGACAGCATCGATCGCGATATCCCGCTGAACATCGTGACGGGTGTCTACGAAGAGGAGATGGCGCGGATTCTGGCGGAGTCGAGAATTGGAATCAATGTGTCACTGCGCGAGGACCTCAACCTGCGCTTTTTTGAAACGCTGGCATCCGGCGCGCTGCTGGTGACGCAGAAGATCGGCGCGGGCATGAGTGAACTGGCCCATGAAGGCGTGCATTTCGTTACTCACAACATCGCTGACGCCTCTCGAGTCTTGAAATACTATCTCCGGAACGAACCCTTGAGAGCCGAAATTGCCGGACGAGGGCGCGAACTGGCTTTGTCGCGACACACGTTCAAGCGGCGATGCGAAGAATTGATTGAGAGTGCGCTTTCCGATAGGTACTTTCGCGACCAGCGCGCCGCGAAGCTTCGAAGCTATGTGCCGGACGTCGCGGAAGCCATGGTATTCCAACATCCAACATTCAAGATTCAAGGTAAGGCGCGCCAAAGCTATCGACGCGCTGTTGAGAAGAATCGGACGGGAACGTATCTTTACGTCTTGAAGTACTTCGGATCTTATCTCGCGGAATCGGTTCGCAAGAAGTTCAGAAAGACGATTTGGTAGTGTGTCAGTTGTCAGTTGTCAGTCGTCAGCTGCGTCAGGTGGTTAGACATCGAATCTCGGATGCCTATCAAGAGAAGATCTGAAGCTGACGACGGACAACGGACGACTGACCACTGACGACCGACCACCGACCACTGACCACTTACAACGACCACTGACAACTACTTTTCGCACACCGCGCCCGCCGGCACATAGTCCGCTTTGTTGTCACTGAAGCAGGCGTCGATGACCGGCTGCCCGAATTCCTTCACGGTCGCGGCAGGAATGTCGGATGGATCGATCTGCTTGAACTGGAAATCGATGGTGCCGTCGGCCGCTACCGTAGCCAGCACGTAGCCATAGACGT
>JASHQD010000651.1 GCA_030037755.1 Terriglobia bacterium | reverse complement strand
GACCACTGACAACTACTTTTCGCACACCGCGCCCGCCGGCACATAGTCCGCTTTGTTGTCACTGAAGCAGGCGTCGATGACCGGCTGCCCGAATTCCTTCACGGTCGCGGCAGGAATGTCGGATGGATCGATCTGCTTGAACTGGAAATCGATGGTGCCGTCGGCCGCTACCGTAGCCAGCACGTAGCCATAGACGTCGGTCTCATGCACTCCCGATCCCGCCAGGTCCTTGGGCAGGCGGTAGCGCACCGCCCCCGCGGTCCCCACGATCCAGCCGGGCAGCACGTCCTGCGAAGTGCGGCAGGCCGTGGCATAGACCTCGCTCATCACGAAGTGCGAGTGACTGGCGAGGACGTAGACGCGCTTGCCCGCTCCGCGCTCGAGCTTGAGCAGCTCGCTGTAAACCAGGCGCCCGCTCTCGGTCCCCACCGGCGACTCGTTCATGCTGTGTCCCGACGAGATGCTATCGGGCAGCGCCTCGTGCATCCCAACCACAATCGCGCGTACGGCCGTATCTTCGGAATCGCGATTCAGGACCTTCTGCAGCCACGCGAGCTGCGCGGAGTCAAATTGGTCGGGCGTGGCATTGTCGAGCGTGATGAAGTCTATGCCGCGTTCGATCCAATGGTAGTAGGTCCGAAGCTGGTGATCAGAAGGATCGTCCGCAAGGCGCTGCTTCCGGATAGCTGGATTCATCAGCCAATCGGCGAATTGCGACACCCAGTCGATCCGCGACTTGGGCGGAATGCTCTCGTGGTTCCCCATCGCAAGATAAACGGGCATGGTCCCGAACGCGTCGAGCTGGTGCGCGATGAAATCGGGCCACGCCTGGGCCTCGTACTGGGCGATGCTCGCCTTGGGGTGCAAAGCATGATAGTCCTGGTCGAAATCGTAGATCGCCCGATCGTCGCCCAAATGCCAGAAGAAGGCGGCGTCGTTTGCCTTGGCGCCGGCCGCTATCGCCGGCATCACCACGTCTCCGCAATTCCGGGAGTCACCGGAGACGACGAACCGCCAGGAGCCGCCGGACTGGGCGAAGAGCGCTCCCGGCATCCCCGCGCACAGAGTCACAAACGCTGAGAGCGCGGCAAGCCATCGAGTCTTATTGAAAGTGAACATTCCACCCTCAGTGTCGTGTTGCGCTTATCACGTTCACTGAGAGCATAACGCAAATGCGGGTTGTTCAGTCCGGAGTCCGGTCCGTCAGCCGGGAGTTGATCAGTCCGAAGCCGGTTGGATTTGTGGCTGTGGCTAGAACTCGGCTTTGTCACTCAAAGCAAAATCGGGCAGGGCAGCCGTCGAGGAAGTGACAGGCGGCACCGGCGCCGGGAGGAGAATGCAGACGGTGTAGACCCCCAACGTGACGCCCAGGGGAATCCTGTGGAGCGAGAGGAATCCGGCAACCAGCGCCAGCGCGCGGGCCGAGCGGCTGCCCGCAAGGAGGCCCACACCGGCCAAGAGTCCAGCGATGCCACAAATGGCCGACACTGCGATTGCAAGCGTGTAGATGACGTGAAAAAGACCCATCAAAGTAAAGGGCGCAGGCACGCGCGAGAGGAGAGCGCCGAACATGACGGTTGCCGTGCCGCTGTAAATAAGCATCAACAGGGCCGTCGCGAGACATACCAACCCGTAGATGATCCAGCAGCTTCCAAGGGTCCGCATATGCGTCACCGCATGGATTCTCCGCTGCTCGGCCGCGGCCATCAGTTCGTTCGAGCGCCGATCTGAGGAGATGCCTGTTCGCATAGAATGTCATCTACGGGAAAATCGACCAGTAAGCGTTCCACATCCTCCCATCCACCCGAATCACGCAGGTCCACAAAGATGAACCGCGCACCGGGCGCCTTATCTAATGCATTTACGCTCTGAGTGCCCACGAAGCCTCCTTGCCCCGTGGCGACCCGAGCACCCGAGCTGCCAGAGCTGCTGGATCCGGCCGAACTCATTGAGCGACCGACGATTAGGGGTTCTGGTCCCCCGAGACGTCGCGTGTTGACTGGCAAAGAGAATTTACTTGCCCGTCGAGCCATCCGCACGCCTCGGGCACGAATCTGAGAGGAATCCGTCCATGTGGCGAGGGCAACGAACGCGATGTTCGGGTGTCAATTCGTTCGAGGCCTGATGGAAGGGCGACTGTTGCTCGGGCAAAGCCGCAACTCGAGGACAGGGCTGAAAACCGAAGACTCTGAACTGCCGACTGCGGATTATGGCCGCTTGATACTGTACTTCTCGAGCCGATACTGCAGCGTCCGGAATGTCATTCCCAGCAACTGTGCGGCACGCGTGATGTTCCAGTTTGTGCGCTGCAGCGCTTCCATGATCTTGGCTTTCTCGTGCTCCTCCCATGAACCTTCGGGGATGACAGGCTCGAGTCCGGACTCGCGTCCCGGCACCGGACTGGCGACGGCCGCGCCGGCAGCCACGCCCAGAGGCACCGCGGCCGGAGCGTTCTCCAGGACCTCGGGGGGCAAGTCCTCGACCTGGATCTCGTCGCGCTCGCCGAGCAAGACCGCGCGTTCGATGGCCCATTCCAGTTGGCGGATGTTGCCCGGCCACGAGCAGGCCTGCAGCGCCTCGAGCGCCTCACGCGAGATCCCCTCAACTTTCCGGCCTGAGGTCAGCGCGGCGCGCCGCATGAAGTGCAAAGCCAGCGGTTCGATGTCCTCGCGGCGTTCGCGCAGCGGCGGGCAGACGATCGGGATCACTTTCAGCCGAAAGTAGAGATCCTCGCGGAACTTGCCTTCTTTCAGCATCTGCTCCAGATTGCGGTTGGTGGCGGCGATGACGCGGACGTCAACCTTGATGGATTCCGTGCCGCCCACACGGATGATCTCGCGCTCCTGGAGGGTTCGCAGCATTTTGGCCTGGAGCGCCAGCGTGGTGTCGCCAATCTCGTCAAGAAAGAGGGTCCCCCGGTGAGCGCGTTCGAACAGACCCTTCTTCTGCTGATGCGCGTCGGTAAAAGCGCCCTTCTCGTGGCCGAAAAGTTCGCTTTCGAGCAGGGTCTCGGTGAGGGAGGCGCAGTTGACGGCCAGGAAGGGCTGGTCCTTGCGGAGGCTGTTGTTATGGATCTCGCGAGCCACGAGTTCCTTGCCGGTTCCGCTCTCGCCGAGAATCAGCACCGTATGCGAGGTGGGCGCCACTTTAAGGATCAACCGGCGCATGCTCTGGTAAGCGGGCGAGTCGCCGACGATCGTCCGGCGCAGCGCGGAAAGACGCGCGAAAATCTCGCCGACGACGTTCAGCAGCTGCTCGCGTTCCACCGGTTTTTCGAGATAGGCGTAGACCCCCTTTTTTGTGGCTTCAATAGCCGATTCGATCGACGAATAGCCCGTAATCAGCACGACCGCAACCGTCGGATCCTTCTGGACGATGTCGGACAGAAGCTGCAACCCGGTCATGCCAGGCATGTTCATGTCCGTGATCACCAGATCAAAGCGGCGCTGTTCGAGCAAGCGACGGGCCGCCTCGCCGCTGGGAGCGACCTCGACGCGGTAGTCTTCGCCTTCGAGCACGTCGCGGTAGATCTCGCGCTGGCGTACTTCGTCGTCAACGATAAGAATGGCGGAGTCAGGCATGGGTCAGACGCTGCAAGGCGCGAATTCCGTCATTCCCGCGCAAGCGGGAATGACGCATCTAAATCAACCACGCATCCAAGTTAGTGTACGACTTCCTGCGGCTCGCCGACGCTTTCCGGGGCCAGAGTGCCGGCCTTCACAGGCAATTCCACAACCATGACCGTGCCGCGCGTGTCGGCGTCAGAGGCGTATATTCGCCCGCCGTGCTCCTCGACGATTTTGCGCGTAATGGCGAGGCCGAGGCCGAAGCCGGTCGCCTTGGTCGAGAAGTACGGCGCGAAGATCCTCTCGCGGTCCTCCAGGGGAATCCCCGGACCGGTATCGGCAAAGCGCAACTGTAGCCTGCCGTGAGTGCCGTTGCCATTCGCGGAGAGCAGGCCCGCCGATACGTGAATCTGGCCGCCTTGTGGCATTGCCTGGACAGCGTTGGTCAGAATGTTGAGAAAACAGGTCTTCATCTGGCGCGCGTCGGCCCGGAGATGCGGCAGATCGTGGGGCACGTCGGTGGTGATGGAAATGTCCTGGGTGTGCGCCTGCTTTTCGACGATCGTCACGGCTTCATCGACGATGGCACTGACGTCGCACGAAGCGAACTCGGGCGGCGACTGGCGGCCCGCCGCGAGAAAATCGTTCACCAGGTGATTGAGGCGTCCGACCTCGTCCTTGACGCCGGCCAGATTACGCTCGATCTCGCGGGCGCGTGCTGCCCCGACGCCCAGGTGTTTGGCGCGAATCTGGTCGATGCTGAGATTGATGAAGTTCAGCGAGTTCCGCACCTCGTGCGCGACGGTTCCGGCGAATCGGCCCAACAGGGACAGCTTCTCGGCTTCGTTCAGACGCTCCTGCAACTGGCGGCTCTCGCGCAGGCGCGCCACCATCTCGTTGAAAGTGCGCGCCAGGCGGCCCATTTCGTCCGATCCCGAATCGGGCAGCGCCACCGAGAGATCGCCTTGCGCCACCCTTGTAGTGGCGTTCACCAGCTTGCTGATCGGGCGCGTAAACTGGAACGCGAGCCACACCACGAAGAACATCCCGGTGAGCATGGTGACGATAACCCACGCCGAACGCACCAGGTCGGTGTGATAGAGAAGCTGGTCCACCTCGTCGACAACTCCGTGGAGCACCAGGTACCCGATCACCTTGTTGTCGCGGACGATCGGGAACTGCACCGAGTAGGTGGTCTGGCCGTTGGGATCGAGATTCGTGTCTGGAAGGCTGGCGGAAAGGTGGAAGGGCGTTTGGCCCTCTTTGTGTTTTCGCAGGCTGATCTTCTTGCCCAGGCGCTTGGGGTCGGTACTGGCCAGAACTTCCCCGCTCGGCGACGAGGCGTCCACCGTTTCCTTGAGACCGGCCGCCGTCAGCTTGTCGCGGTAGGCCTGCAAGGCCAGATTAGGATCGCCTTTTTGCGGAAGCTGTTGCTGGTAGGCCGCGAGCTGGTTGATGGTGTTCAGGTCGGAGGTGATGGTCGCGACATAAGCTCTTACACGGCCTTCCTGCCGGTGATACGTCCAGAACAGTACGGCGCTGGTACAGGCCATGGTCAGGAACATGACCATCGCCAGGCGTGTCCGGAAACTGAGTCCCCTGAACTTTTCCGCATCCGCCGGGCGCGCGGCCGGCGCGGCGTCCGGCAACATGCCGGCGCTGCTCTCTTGAGGGGGAAGAATGGAGATCGGGCTGTTATGCCATGCCATGGGGCACGCTCTGGGGAGCCGCCATCGGACGCCACCACTCCCGGGCAAACGCCTCCCTGCGGGCACCTCACTCAGCCCTAATGATAGACGACACCATTCGCCGGTGTCAAGGCGCGCATCCCTATGGATGTAGCCTACCGCAGCAACCGGCGGTCATAAACCGCCGCTACAGCGAGCGCAGGAAGTCGACCAGGTCCTGCTGGTTCGTGGCCGAAAGCCCGTTGAAGAGGTTGATCACGCTGTCGGCTTCCGAGTTCTGGTAGCCGGTGAAACTCCCGCCGGTGCAGTACGAGTCCGAGTGGTCCTCGATCGCCTGTACGATATCCGTGGTGCGGCCATCATGCAAAAAGAAGATGCGCTGGCCCACGCCCCAGAGCGGCGGAGTCCGGAACATGTCGCCGGCGGCCGCGCCCACAGTCACGCCGTCCGCCAGGCAGTTGCCCATGTGGTGCAGGAGCAGGTCCGAGTAGAGGTTCACCTGCAGGTTGCTGAGCGCCGAAATGGCGGATTGGGGCGTGGTGAACTGAGTCGGCGAGGGAGAGGTATGACAGATGTTGCAGCCGATAGTGTTGAACTGGTTTTGCCCGTTGAGCGTCGTAGAGTTCGGCGTCGCCGGTGTGGGCGGCTGCAGGAACCGGATGAAAAGCGCCTGCCGCTCAGGATCGCCCGGGAAGCGGTGAGGTTGGGCATTGATGAAGTTGAAGTGGTCTTCGGGAACGCCGTTCAGGATGCAGTTCGGATTCGTCTCATCGAGTTCATTCGGGAATTCGGCAGTGCTGACCCCCTCTTCAATGTTGTAAGCCGCCGACGAAAACAGAAGCGCGGAACGCTCCTGGGCCTTCCAGCCGATGCGGCTGATGGTATTATCCGGTGCGAGTTGAACTGTGCCGCAGATCCCCGTGCTGTTCTCATTGGCGCACTCGGCCGCTTGATTCGCCAGGATCGTGGGTTCCGGTACGATCTCTACCAGGCCGTCGCCGAACATCGGCAATGGCGTGCGCATGATGATGTCGTTGGCAGCCTGTGCTCCCGAGAAGTTGGGCTGCTCCAGGTCGCAGCTTCCGGCATCGGAGCGGCCCGTGATGGTGAAAAGCTCCTGGGTGAACCCGGAAAGGATGGGATCGCCACCAGCCAATG
Organism: Terriglobia bacterium; assembly: GCA_030037755.1. Classification (GTDB taxonomy): domain Bacteria; phylum Acidobacteriota; class Terriglobia; order UBA7540; family UBA7540; genus Gp13-AA77. The sequence goes on along the minus strand of JASHQD010000651.1, from coordinate 175 downwards.
CGGTCGGGAAATGCGCGTTCAGCATCGAACCGGTCTCGGATTCGAAATAGGGCATCTCGTTCAGAGCGCCATCGAGATCGAAGATCTGAAAAAAGGCGTTGGTGAACGGCGCCGAGCCGCCCGTCGCGGGCTGTGCATGGCAACTGTTGCAAGAGTTGGCGTCGAACCGCGGCCC
>JASHQD010000650.1 GCA_030037755.1 Terriglobia bacterium | reverse complement strand
GCGCGTGGTAAGCGTGGCCGGCGGGCATCCGGTGTGGGAATTCGGCACGCGGCGGGCACACGGACCGCAGGCTGGCGTGCGCGCGGCACGCGCGGCCTACGTGGGCGGCTGCGCGGGCACGTCGAACGTCCTTGCGGGGTATCTTTACGGCGTTCCGACCGCGGGCACCGCGGCCCACTCGTTCACGCAGGCCTATCCGAGCGAACGCGAGAGCTTCGAAGCGCTGCTCGACACCTTTCCGGATTCGACACTGCTGATCGACACCTATGACACGCTGGCCGGCGCCGAAACCGCCGCGAGCCTGGGTCGCAAGCTCGCCGGCGTCCGCATCGACAGCGGCGACATGCCGGAGAAAAGCCGGGGCGTGCGCGCCATTCTCGACCGTCACGGCTTGAACGACACGCGCATCTTCGCGAGCGGCGATCTCAACGAGTACAAAATCCAGCAAATCGTGTCGGAAGGCGCGCCCATCGACGCGTTCGGCGTCGGCACCGATCTCGCCACCTCGCGCGACGTGCCCGCGCTGAGCGTGGTCTACAAGCTGGTCGAGGTTGAAGAGCAGAACGGCCAGGTGGAATACAAGACGAAGTTCAGCGAGCACAAAGCGCACTGGCCGGGACGCAAGCAGGTGTTCCGATTCTCGCGCCGCGAGCAGGATGGCCGCGAGCTTTACCATCACGACCTGGTAACTCGGTGGGATGAGCGCTATTCCGAAGGAACGCCGCTGCTGGAGCCGGTGATGCTCGAGGGGCGCCGCCTCGGCAATCCTCCCCCGATCACCGAGGCCCGTGCCCGTACGATCGCAGGCCTCGAACGCCTCCCGGCGCGCTACAAGTCGCTGCACGGCGGGCCGCGTTACCCGGTGGGTCACAGCGCCGCGCTCGAGCGGCTGCTGGAAGAAGTGCGGCGGCAGTATCTCACCTCGCCCGAGACGCCGGCAGCAACGAGAGATTCACACGATCCGGCATCCGAGTACAGCCTGGTCTTTCTCGATGTGGACACGCAGCTGGACTTCATGGAGCGCGAGGGCGCGCTCTACGTTCCGGGCGCTGAACGCATCCGTCCGCAGCTTGCGAAGCTCGCGGAATACGCGCGCGCGCATCGCATTCCGTGGATCTCGTCGGCCGACGCGCACGCGCCCGACGATCCATCATTCGCCATTTGGCCGCCCCACTGCGTCGCCGGCACGCCGGGACAGCGTCGCGTGCCGGAGACCACGCTGCCTGGCGCCCTGGTCATCCCGAATCGCGCGGGCGCGTTTCGGCCGCCGCTCGATTGGTCAGGTCACGTGGTGCTGGAAGTCGAAAAGCAGGAGTACTCGGTCGCCACCAACGCCAACTTCGACGCGCTGCTGGCGGCGCTCGGACCCAGCCGGTTCGTGGTTTTCGGCGTGGCCACGGACTATTGCGTGAGAGAATCGGCGCTGGCGCTGCGAAAGCTGCAAGCCCCGGTTGACCTGGTTGTGGACGCGATCCGCGAGATCGATTCCGAAGCCGGACGCCGTGCCGTCGAGGAGATGGTCGCCGCAGGGGTGCGCCTGGTGACGACGGAGGAGGTCTGCGCTCACGAGGTGTTAGGTGCCAGGTGTTAGGTGTTAGGTGTTAGGAATTGCCAATTTACGATTGCCGATTTTCGATTGCGCCCCATCAATCGGCTATCGGCAATCGGCAATCGGCAATTGCTTTCTGGCACCTAGCCCCTAGCACCTAGCACCTTCTCCACCGTCCTCAACACGCGGTCCAGGCGGTCGAGCCCCGCATGCATGTGATCGGGCGGCACGCCGTAATTCAGCCGGATGAAGCCGTCCATCCCGAAGTGATCGCCGGGGACGATCAGCAGGCTCTCTTCGCTGATGCAGCGCTTCATCAATTCGCTCGAATTGACGTTGTGCCGGTAACGCAAGTAGGCTATCGCGCCGGCGGCGGGCGGAACCAGCGAGAAATCAGCGCCGTGTCCCTTGATCCAGTCCTCCAGCAGCGGATAATTGCGGCGCAGGATCGATCGCGTGCGGTCGAAGATACGCGCGCGCATGGCGGGCTCGAGCGCGCGCCGCGCCAGCAGATCGCTAAGCACGCTGGACGCGATGGTCGTGTAGTCCTTGTAGGACCAAAGCTCGAATATCAGATCCGGCGGCGCCACCGTCCAGCCAATCCGCAATCCGGGCAAGCCGTAGGCCTTCGAGAGCCCGTTGTTGACGATCACCTTTTCGTAGCGGCCCCAGAACGACGGCGTAGTTTCGCCCGATCTCTCCGCGCCTTGATAGACCTCATCGGCAAGCAGCCATGCGCCGGCGCGTTCGGCTACAGAGACGATCTCACTCATCGCGCTTTCGCTCAACACGCCGCCAGTGGGGTTGTTGGGATTGCACACCGCGATCAGCTTCGTGCGCGGCGTTACGGCGCGATTCAGCTCGTCCAGATCGGGAGCCCAATCGCGATCTTCGCGCAGATGGAACGCCGTGACACGCGCGCCGAATCCGCGCGCCAGGCCAGGAATCTGCATATAGTTCGGCAGCATGACCACGACTTCGTCGCCGGGCTCGACCAGGCGCCAGGTGGCGAGATAATTCGCCTCGCAAGTGCCGTGCGTCACGAGCACGTTCTCGCGTTTGGCGCCGGGATAAATGCCGGCGATCCGGTCGCGCAGCTCCGGCGTGCCGTTGCCCTGGTTGTAGAGCATCTGGCGGCGTCCGAGTTCCTGCACCGCTTCCGGACCACCCAGCAACTCCTCGACGGTGAGCGGATCGACGCCGCTCTCCGCGAGGTTGTACTCGACCACGTTTTCCCACTGGCTCTGCCAGCGTTCCATTTCGAAGGTTTCGATCTTCATTTGGAAATGACCTCAGTCCTCCTTGAGAGAATGAAACGGTCCGCTGAGTATCCGTAGTCCTCTCCGCTCTCGTCGACAACGCGTACGTAACCGCGCTTAGCCGCTACTTCGTCCGGCACGACGTCGTAACGCTTTCCGATCTCGAGAGAAGCCGGGTATCCCGTATTGTTGATGCATAGCCCGAACTCGGGGCTCCCTCTCGTCGTCGGTTTCATTCGCCCTTCACGCACGTAAAATTGGCCGCATCGTTGCTGTCGCCGCTTCCCTTGTACTTCGCAACCTCAGGATATGCGCACAGCGGGCGCGTCATCTTGACGGCGTGCGCGGGATTGTCATCCGCGTACTTGGTCGCGATGATCGTGTGCGGCGCCACGTTCTTCTCCACCCATTGTTCGAGGTCCGCGAAGATGTCGTGCTCCGGATCGCCCAGCCGGCCGCCCTCGCCGAAGAACGCATTCGCTCCCGGACCGTCGGCGCAATGCTGCATTCCCGGAATCATGTAAAGCCGCATAAAAGACTCGACGCTCGATTGCCCCATACGCGCCTGCACGCTGTTGTAGTAGTTGATGGCGTTCTCAGGGGGAATTGCAGCGTCGCTCCAGCCGTGATAGACGATCAGCTTCCCGCCGCGCGCCTTGAACGGCGACAGATCGGGGTCGGTCGCGTTGAGAGCCGACGCGGTTTTGGCATCGGCGGCCTTCAGGGCATCGTCCACGGTGAAGGTCTTGGGATCCCAGTCCTTCTGCTCGTAGACCATGTCCGAGAAGAATCCGTGTCCGAAGAAGTAGATCAGACTGCTGGTCGGGTTGGGCCCGGTGATCCACAAACTCCAACCGCCAAATCCCGCTTCGCCACCGGGCTCGTAGCCCGGAAAAACCTGGTGTCCGGCCGAATCATGCGGTCCAGCGTACACGGCCTTCAGGGCCGTCACCTGCGAGGCCGTCAGGCAGTCGTTGGAGTCGGCGCCTTTACAGGCGATGGTCCCGGGATCGAAATGGCACTGCCGCGGGTCGTTCAGCACTCCGTCGGTAACGCCGTCCTCAGCGTCGCACGCGTCCAGGACTGCCTTGGCAATGGCCGGAACCTTGGCGGCCGGAATGTAGCTGGCCGGATCGCGCGTGGTCGCCTCCACGTTGTACATGGCGGCCGTCAGCAGATGCGTCCAGAAATTGGCGGGCGCGCCGGCCAGAATGCCGTCGTAGTCCTCGGGGAAGCGCTGCGCCTCCATCAGCGCCTCGCGCCCGCCGTCGGAACAACTCGCGAAATAGTTGCGCTGCGGATTCTCGCCGTAGAACGCGCCGATGATCCCCCTGGCGTTCAACGTCATCTCGTGAATGCCGCGATTTCCAAAATCGACGACCTTCTCGGGATGACCGATCGCCCAGCTCGCGTCGATCCCCGACCCGGAATGGCCGGTATCGGTGCCGGCGCTCGCGTATCCTCGCTTCACGGCTGCGGCAAGGCCGTCGTAATCGATTGTGCCCGCGAATCCACCATTGCCCTGCCCCCGAAACTTGTGGTTCCAGCCGCTCGCCGGCATCCAGACTTCGATCTTGATGTCGGAATCGGGCGTGGGCGACGCGTCCAGCACCACGCGACAGAACGCCGGAACATCCTTGAAGCTGGGCGGCGGACCCATCGGCGGCATCGGCGAGGGCGGCGGAGTGAATGCTCCCGCGGCCACGACCTCGGCGACCGTGATCTTGGTGTTCGGCAGGCCAAGATACGCCAGACGGTCGCAAGGCACGGGAGCGGCACCGGCGATTGCGGGAACGGCGGCACACAAAAGGATGATCAGGTACGTGCAGAAACCAGCTCGACCCATAGTTCTCCCTCCGAAATAGCATAGATGATATCAAGATAATGGGACGAGACGGCAATCCATCTGACGTTCACGTCGGGAGGGCTACGATTCCAACTCGCGCAGAGCCCTTTGGGCCGCATGATAACCGCACATCCCGTGGACTCCGCCGCCAGGCGGCGTCGAGGCGGAACAGATGTAGAGGCCGCGGGCGGAGGTCGAATACAGCCTCCAAGTCGGACGAAGAAAGAGCTGGCCGAGGTCCTGGGCTCCGCCATTGATATCTCCTCCGACGATGTTCGGGTTGCGACTCTCAAGACCGGCAGGCGTCAGCACGTTGCGCGCGAGAATGCGATCCCGGAAGCCAGGTGCGAAGCGCTCAATCTGATTTTCGATATGCTCCGTCACATCGACCGTCGAGCCGAGCGGCACGTGACAATATGCCCAACCCGTATGCTTTCCGTGCGGCGCGCGAGTGGAATCGAACAGGCTCGGCTGGGTAACGATAAGGAAGGGGTGTTCAGTGTGACGGCCCTGCCAGGCCGCGCGTTCGGATTCAGCGATCTCATCGAGCGTTCCGCCCACGTGGACCGTGGCGGCGCGCGCGCATCCCGCGGCTTTCCAGGGAATCGCTCCGTCCAGCGCCCAATCGAGCTTGAATACGCCCATGCCGTAGCGATAACGGCTGAGCAGGCGACGGTAGGCGGGCGTGAAGCGATCGCCGGCCAAGGCGAGGAGCTGGCGCGGCGTAACATCGCAGAGCACGACGCGCGCGGGCGGCAATTCGGATAACGACGTCACCGGGGCGCCCGTCAGGATCTCCCCGCCGAGCGAGTGCAGATAAGAAGCGAGCGCGTCCGCAATCTTCTGCGATCCGCCGCGCGGGAAGGGCCAGCCGACGGCGTGCGCGAGCGCGTTCAGGACGAGACCGAAGGCCGCCGATCCCGGTTTCTCGAGCGGCAACATGGAATGCGCGGCCATGCCGGCGAAGGCCGCGCGCGCGGGCTCACCCCTGAACACGGAGCGCGCGAGTCCGGTGGCCGGTCGCAGGGCTTGTAGCCCGAATCCGGCAAGCATCAGCGGATGTTTTGGAAGTCGCGGTGGCCCGAGAAGCGTGGGAGCAAGATCGTTCCAATTCGCCACCAGCCGGCGCATGAGTTTCCGGTAAGCGTCGCCGTCCTCGCCAAGACCTGTGGCCGTGGAGTCGAGCGATTGCTCAATCACCACAGCCGATCCGTCATCGAGCGGATGGGCGGCAGCCGCAGGCGGCTGCACCCATTCAAGTCCGTGCTCGTGGAGCGGCAAAGTTTGAAAGAAGGGCGATCCCACACCGAGCGGATGAATGGCTGAGCAGACATCGTGGGTGAAGCCCGGCAGAGTCAACGCCGCCGATCGCATTCCACCGCCGATCGTCGCCTGAGCTTCACGAACCAGGACGGAGTGACCGGCTCGCGCAATGGTAATGGCGGCCGCGAGGGCGTTCGGTCCCGATCCGATCACGATGGCGTCGTAGGAAGCGGCCATGCGCGCAAGCTCCTCATCCGTTAGACAGCGGCCGGCCTAGCCAATGCCGGCACTCAGTTGTTCCAGTTCCGGGTAGAGCGCTTCTACCTGCCGCCTTGTGTCCTCGACGCTGCCCGAGGTATCGATCACGTAGTCGGCGCGGCGCCGTTTTTCGTCGCCGGGCATTTGCGCCTGGATACGTCGCTCGGCCTGCTCGCGCGAAAGCACGCCTTTGGCCAGCAAGCGTTCGAGCTGCTGCTCGGGACGGCACCACGCAACGATTACTTTGAGGAACCGCGATTCGATTTGCGCCTCATAAATCAGAGCCGCGTCTGAAATGACAACCGCTGCGGGATTTTCCGCATGATAGGCGGCGAGAAGCTCCCCGGGACGAGCCATGATGGCGGGATGGATGATCGCATTGAGGGCCGCGCGACCCTCGGGATCGGCGAAGATCACGGCGCCGAGCCGGCTGCGATCGATTTCGCCTGCGGAGTCGAGAATGCCTGGGCCGAATCGATTCACAACCTGCGCGTGCACCGGCGATCCGGAACGGAGCAACTCGTGCGCGAGCTGATCGGCATCGATGATCTTCGCGCCGAGGTCGCGAAACATGGCGGCAAGCGTGCTCTTGCCGGAAGCGATGCCGCCTGTGAGGCCGATGGAGGACATGGCGAGTAAGTGGCTAGTGGCTAGCGGCTAGCGGTCAGTGGCTAGTGGCTGGTGGCTAGTGGCTAGAACCGGTCAGAAGAAAGCGACGAGGGCGCAGTAAAGAGTGCACTAGCCACTAGCCACTAACCACTAGCCACACTAGCCACTTCTTCTCACGATCGACTTCCTCTCCTAATCTTCGCCGCCTTAACCGTATTGGACATAAGCATGGCAATCGTGAGCGGACCAACGCCGCCGGGCACGGGCGTGTAGGCTCCCGCGCGCTCGCGGCCGTCTTCGGGCTGGACGTCGCCGATCAGCACGGACCCTTTCGACTCGAGCTTGCGCAGCGGCTCAGCGGTGTCATGGAAAGCGCGCTGGACCTCTTCGGCGCTCGCCAGGCGATTCATTCCCACATCGACCACGGTCGCGCCCTCGCGGATGAAATCCCCGGTCACGAATGCCGGACGGCCCATCGCCGCCACCAGGATGTCCGCTTCGCGCGCCACGCCCGGCAGGTCCCGTGTGCGCGAATGGCAGATCGTGACCGTGGCATGCTGGTGCAGCAGTAAGAGCGCCATCGGCTTGCCGACAATGTCGCTGCGGCCGACTACCACGGCGCGGGCGCCGGCAATCGGGATTTGATATCGGCGCAGCATCTCCATAATGCCGGCCGGCGTGCACGGTACCAGCGTCGGGCGTCCGGCCACGAGGCGTCCGACGTTTGTGGGATGAAATCCGTCCACGTCTTTGGCGGGATCGACCGCCTCGAGGATCCTCCGGGTGTCGATCTGGGAAGGAAGCGGAAGCTGAACCAGGATGCCATCGATCTTGTCGCACCGGTTCAGAGTGTCCACCAACTCCAGCAGTTCGTCCGTGGTCATCGAGGCCGGAC
>JASHQD010000649.1 GCA_030037755.1 Terriglobia bacterium | reverse complement strand
GGAACGACGGCAGGGACGCAGTTCGATCAGTTGAACGTGAGCGGCGCGGCCAGCCTGAACGGCACGCTGAATCTGGCGCTGATCAGCGGCTTCGTGCCCACGCTGACGGAGACGTTTGACATCCTGAACGCCGCCTCGATCGCGGGAACGTTCGCCACCGTGAACGGGACCGAAATCAACAGCAGCGAGCACTTCGGTGTAGTCTACAACAGCACCAACATCACACTGGACGTGCTTTCGGGAGCGGGCGGGACACCGGCCTGGGGCGGCGGCGTTCAGATCGCGACCAACGGCTTGGGATCGGGGAACAACCAGGGGGTCGCGGGCACTCCGGAGCCGGGCAGCCTGGTACTGCTGGGCAGCGGTCTGCTGGGCCTGGCCTCGCTGGCGCGGCGCCGGATGAAGGGTGCTGCTCGCAAGTAGCCGCATATTCGTTACGCTCAAAATGAACTCTGACGTCGGGGGCGGAGTGAAAAATCCGCCCCTGATTGTTTTTTGGGCCTTTCTCCCTGCCTCGGGACCTTCCAACCGCTTTGCGTCCAATCAGTTTTCGCTTGGCGGTGCGTGTCCAGTGAATCCGTCGGCCCATTTCAGGAAATACTTCACGTTGGGCGCATCCGTGTGTCCGCCGTCGTCCTGCCGCCAGGCAAGCTGACCGTCGAGCAGGCCCACGTTGACGGCTGGCATTTTCACGGCGTGGTAGTCCTCGCTGGCGCCGAGTCCTTTGGCGCCGAGCAACTCGAAGACGGGGCTAGCCGCCACCGTAGCCATGAAGCTGCCCTGATGGTCCAGCCACTTGGCGTCACCCTTTTCGGGCAAGCCGTAGCTGATAAACGTCAGGCGCGGCGCGCAGAGCGCGATCAACTCGTGCGAATCCACGGGCAGATCGCCCGCGTTCTTGTTGCCGAACGCAGCCTCGGACGCGCCATACTTCATGAAGTTGCCCGCCATCCAGTAGTATTCACCGCCGGTCAGATTCTCTACCGCTTCGCCAAAGTTGCGCCGCAGCAGCGTGGCGCCCCCCTTGCCCGACGAACCAACAAGAACCATGGCAAAGCGCTGGTCGAACGCCATCGTGACCAGGGCCGCCTTGCCGTAGCGCGAGACGCCCTCGATGCCGACGTGCTTGGCGTCCACCGCCGGATCGATCTCCAGATAATCGAGTCCACGTCCCGCGCCCCACGCCCAGGCGCGCAACGCTCCCCAGTCGTCAGGCGTGCGCGGCTGGCCCTTGTTCACGAGCCCGATGATCCCGCGCGTGAGTCCAGCGCCGTTGTCGGCCTGGATGCTGGCGGGATCGATGGTCACGAATCCCCAACCGTCGGCGATAAGTTGCCACGTCGGCGGCGGATCTCCGTCGGCGGTGAACTGCGGCATCTGGAACGGTGGTGGAATCTCCAGCTGATAGGCGGGATGCTGTTTGAAGATCGCGCCGAGCGATGGATCCTGCTGGATCAGCATCGCTTTGAGCGCCGCGTTGATCCGCTCCAGTTCCTCGGCCGAGGGTTGAGCCGGCGCGGGAAAGCCGCTGGGAGCGAACATCATCAGCACTGGAACCGGTCCTTTTGCGTTCGCGGGCGTCACCAGAGTCATCCGGATGTTCACGTCGATAAGCGGATACGCCGAGTTGTCGAGGTGACCGACCACCTCCTTGGCAATGACCGGATTGAAGCCGATCCGCTCGTTGTCGGTCGCTTTCACCGTCCACGTGACCTTCGGTACGTCCTTGGGCACGCGACCGTAGATTTCGCGCTCGAAGTCCTCGACGATCTCCGGACGGCGCTCGGTCCACCACATCTCCGGCGTCGTCACCTTCTGGCCGCTCTTCAGCGTCAGAGGATCAGGCAGGTTCGGAAACGGATTGGCCTTCGACTCGTCGTAGTTGGCGTGATTCGGCGCTTTCTCATTCCCGCTCGGGCCGGGACGCAGCGCTTTGATGTCGAGCCGCTCCATCATGTTCTGCTGATCCTGCTGCGCCGTGAAATTCACGGGCTGCGGCAGCCTGGCTTGAGACGCGGCAGCGCCGGTGGAAGCTGTCTGGCCGTACAACACGCCGCCCGCCAGCGCGCCGGCAATCGGAAGCACCGCGGCGGCGAGGAAGGATCGAGATTTCAGCCTCATTGCGTCCTCCAGAATCTGCGATCAGGGTGCGAAATCCGCGAGTGGAATCGCGGCGGCCATAGCGCGATATCCGGCCGGCGAAGGATGCAGGTGATCGCCGGAATCGTATGCGGGAAGCAATTGCTCCGGCCGCTGCGGATCGCGCAACGCCTTGTCGAAGTCGATTACGGCGTCGAAATGGCCCGGCGCGCGGATCCATCGATTCACCGCCTGGCGATCGGCTTCGCTCGGCGCTCCGGGCTTGTAGTATGCGGAGCCAACGAACGGCGTGAGCGTCCCGCCGAACACGCGAATGCCATGAGCATGCGCTCGGAGGATCATCTGCTCGTACGCTCCGACGATCCTGTCAACGAGCGCGCCATGCGCGGACTGCGGCTGGTTCTGGCCGCCCTGCAAGGCAAAGGTCCCGATGTCATTGATGCCTTCCATTACGATCAGGTCGCGGACACCTGCCTGCGCGAGCACATCGCGATCGAAGCGCGCGAGAGCGTTCGGTCCGAGTCCGTCGAGCAGCAGACGATTGCCGCCGATGCCCTCGTTGAGCACGCCAAGCGGACGCGCGGGCTTAGCCGACAACAACCGCTGCGCAAGATCGTCGGGCCAGCGATCGTTGCCATTGGTCGTCGAGCCGTGTCCGTCGGTGATCGAGTCGCCCAGCGCGACGATGGCCGCGGCCCCGGCCGGCGCGCTCACATCCACGCTGCCGATGTTAAACCAGTGGTCGAATCTCAGGGCGTCCCGCAGATCGGCATCTCCGACGTGGTCACCGTGAACAAGATAGGAGGTCGCGCGCGCGCCGGGATGGCTGGTCTCTTGCGACGGCGCCTCGTCGATGTGGAACGTGATGGCGACGCTCGACAGCGGCGCCGCCGGAAACGAAACCGCATCAGAGATGAATTCGGCGCCAGCGGGAATGGTAACGTCCGGCCGCCCGGAGAACGTCAACGCGAGGTCCGTCGAGGGATCGAGTCGAGGCGAAGCGGCTTCGGGCGAAGTCGTGGCGACGGGCCGCGCAATATGCACCGAGGTCAGATGCAGCGGCGCCGTTCCAAACGCGTTCGACATGTGAACCCGCATCAGTCTGCCGCCGAGCGAGAGGTGCACGATCTGGCGCAGGGTGGCGTCACGCAGGTCGGAGCTCGCGAGGGCGTTGTTCGGCTCGGGAATCTGTTGGGAGGTCGACCACGACCCCACCCAGTTTGGCTGATTCTGTGGTCCGGCAACTGTGGCTTGGGCGCAAAACGCGAGCGCGAGGCAAATGCCAAATGTTATTCGCCACCGCATACGGGAATGCTTCCTCGGTGCATCGGCGATCGGGACTCAGGCCGCGCGGGCGATATCGCGGTGGGTCACCTTGGTCTGGTATCCCTCGTCGGCAACGAGCTTCGCGAGGCGCTCAGCGATCATCACCGAGCGGTGGCGGCCGCCCGTGCAGCCTACCGCGATTGTCAGGTAGCTCTTGCCCTCGTGGATGTAGCGTGGCAGCAGGTAGAGCAGCAGATCGAGCACGCGACGGATGAAATCACCAGTGCCGGGAATCTCGTCCATGAACCGAACCACTTCGGGATCGCGCCCGGTCTTCTTCTTAAGCTCGCGGACGTAGTTGGGATTCGGCAGGAAGCGGACATCGAAGACCAAGTCGGCCTCCTGCGGGAGCCCGAACCGGTATCCGAACGACACCACCGAGATGGGCATCGTTCCATGCTTCCGCCCGCCGCCGAAGTGGGCCTGGATGAGCTGGCGCAGCTCCTGAGCGTTCAAACGCGTGGTATCGAGCACCTCGTCGGCGCGCTGCCGGACCGGCCTGAGCAGCCGCCGCTCGCGATCGATGCCCTCCTGCAGCGGCAGATCGCGACCGAGGGGATGCGGCCGGCGAGTCTCCTCGAAGCGGTGGATGATCGCGTCATCGGATGCGTCCAGAAACACCAGCGCCGGCCGGGGTCGCTCCTTCACCAGCTTGTCGTAGAGCGCGGGGAGCTGCCGGATGGCCTCGCCTTCGCGAATGTCGACGGCCACAGCCGCTTTGGCGATGCGGCTGTTGGGCGCGAAGCATAGATCGCGAAAAGTGCGGATGAGATTCGAGGGCAGATTGTCGACGCAATAGTACCCGAGGTCCTCAAAGGCCCGTAATGCGGAACCCTTCCCGGACCCGCTGAGTCCTGTAATCAGCACGAAACGAGACTCGGATGGCTTCGTGAAGGAGCGCTTCATCAATCAGTGGCGGTGACAAGTGACGAGTGGCAAGTGCAACAAGAAACGCATTCTCGCCACTTGTCACTTGTCACTGTTTCTACGGCTCGGGCTCTATGAGCGCGAGCTTGCCGTCGGTGCGGCGGTAAAGCACATTTACGCGTTCGGTCTCGGAGTTGCGAAACACCACCGCGCCGCGTTGCACGAGCTCTTTGGACTCGATGGCTTCCTCCACGGAGAGCGGCTTGATGGCGATGCGTTCCGTCTCAAGGGCCTCCCGCTCCAGATGATCCGTGCGCTCCGGCGCCAGCACGTTGAGCAGGATGGCCGAGGTTGGCTTGGGACGGCGCTTGCGTTCCCGCTTCCTCTCGATCAGGCGTACGACCTGTTTTTCGACCTTGTCGAGCGCGTCGTTGATCGAACTCCGCGCGTCGGCCGTCTGGCCGATTCCGATTAGGTCGTGGTCGCGGAACTTGAGAGTGACTTCGGCGACTCGCAGGTGTCTTTGTGTGGTAAGGATCACGTGAAGGCTGCAACGGTCGCGCAGCACGCGCGCGATCTTGTTCACGCGTTCTTCAGTGTATTGGCGCAGATCCGGTGTGACGTCGATCTGGCGGCCGGTGTACTCGATCTGCATGAGTGGACCTCCAGGCCCGAGCCCAGAAACAAGCAAAGGGAGGATTCATGCCTTCCTCCGCCGATGGTGAGTGCTCGGAATATGCATATCTTCGCGGTATTTGGCCACGGTGCGGCGGGTGACAGAGATGCCCATTTGATGCAATCGCTGTGTAATCTGGTCGTCGGTCAGGGGATGTCCGGCGTCTTCCTCTTCGATCATCTTCTTCACGGCACGCTTGAGGGTGACCAGCGGCAGCGCGGCGCCCGCCGGACCCTGCACAGCTTCAGAAAAGAAAGATCTCAGTTCGCGCACGCCCTGAGGTGTCTCAGCGTACTTGCTGCCCACGGCGCGGCTCACCGTGGACGGGTGTACGCCCACGATCTCAGCAACTTCCTTGATCATCATGGGACGGAGGTAATCATCGCCTTTGTCCAGAAACTCGTGCTGGCGTTCGATAATGACCTGGCAGACCCGCTGGATGGTCTGCTTGCGTTGCTCGATGTTCTTGAGCAGTTGGAGGGCTGAGTTGAAACGCTCCTTCACCCAGGTGCGCACGTCGCGCGTGGTGTCGCCCTGCTCGAGCATGCGGCGATACCGGCGGCTCAGACGGAGCTGCGGCATGCCGTCCTCATTCATGATCACCTTATAGTCGTCGCCGACCTTGACGAACGCCACATCGGGCTCGACAAGGCGCGCCTCAGAGGTGTTGTAGCGCTGGCCGGGACGCGGATCGAGGGTCCGGATCAGCTCCAGAGCGCGCTCCACGGCCGGTTGAGGCCGGTCCAGAGCGCGGGCAATTTCCTTGTACTGTTTGTTCTGGACCTTGTCGAGATGCTCCGAAACGATGCGCCCCGCCATCGGACTCGAGGTCGCCACCATCCTCAGTTGCAGCAAGAGGCACTCGCGAAGATCGCGAGCGGCAACGCCGGGCGGATCGAGATCCTGGACGAGCTTTAGCGCCTGCTCCACGTCTTCTTTCGTGTGCCCGCCGGTTTCTGCGATCTCCTCGATCGTGGCGGTCAGGTACCCGTCCTCATTCAGATTGCCGATGATCGAGTAGGCCGCATTACGGACGGCATCGGTGCAGATGGAAAGATTCAGTTGCCACTCGAGATGATCGGCAAGCGAAGTGGGACGCGAGAGGAAATTCTCGAACGAAGGCTTCTCGATGGATTCAGCAGCGGGAGATTTGTAGCCCGGATCCAGATAATCATCGAAAAACGAGCCGTAGTCGACTTCCTGGAAGGAATCCGGCTGCTCAGCCGCGGGAGCGTCGCCATTGGTAGGCTTCGTCGGAGGCACTGGGGCCTCGCCTTCAGCCTCCACCTTTTCCCGGACCTCCTCAGCGGACGGCGCTTCGTCGGTCACCTCCTCAAGGACAGGATTGGCTACCATTTCGGTGTTGATCATCTCCCGCAGTTCAAGGCGGTTCAGCGCCAGGACGGTCACCATCTGAACCAGACCTGGCGTCAGAATTTGCCTCTGCGCCACATTGAGATTCAAACCGAGTTTTGGACGCTGGCCTTCCATCAAATCGCCAACCTGAAGTTATCTCCGAGGTAGATCCGCTTCACCTCGGCGTCATTCCCCAATACCTGGGGCGTGCCCGCCCGGAATATCCTCCCACTGTTGATGATATACGCACGGTCTGTTACTTGCAAAGTCTCACGCACGTTATGATCCGTCAGCAGGATGCCAATCCCCGAGTTCTTCAACTGCAGGATGATGTTCTGGAGATCGATCACCGTCAAAGGATCGATGCCCGAGAACGGCTCATCCAGCAGGATGAAGGACGGGGAGATAACCAGCGAGCGCGCGATCTCCACGCGCCGCCGCTCGCCTCCCGAAAGCATGTAGCCGTAGCTCCTCCGCACCTGCTGAAGGCCGAGTTCTTCCAGCAGTTCCTCCAACCGCTCGCGGCGCTGATGCGCGCTCAGGGGCAGCGTCTCAAGCACAGCCATCAGATTTTCTTCCACGGTCAGTTTGCGAAAGATCGACGGCTCCTGCGGCAGGTAACTGATCCCTGCCCTGGCGCGCAAATACATCGGCAAGCCTGTGATCTCCGACCCGTCAAGCAGCACTTGACCGGCGTCCGGAGTCACAAGGCCGACGATGATGTAGAACGATGTCGTCTTCCCAGCCCCATTGGGCCCAAGCAAACCGACCACTTCACCCTGGTCGATTCTAAGACTCATCCCGTCAACTACTTTTCGTCCCTTGTACGACTTGGTCAGATCGACGGTTGAGAGTACTGACATGGCAGGTTACTGCGACAAGCGGTGCTCGGAGACGGACCGGTATCCTGAGCCCCCATCTACGATTAGACTATCATCCTGTATAAAGAAAGTCAAACTTTGTCCTGTAGTAAACCCTTTCTCGGCATCGTATAAGCTCGGCGGACCTCCCGTCATGACGATCTTCCCTTCGCGAGCGAGGTAGTCCGCATGGTTCCCGATACCTCGCCGGCCTGGCTCGGTCAGGATCACGTGGCCGTCAGCCACCGCGCGATCCAATTGCGACGGCTGAGCCGGCGCCGGCGCCGTAAAGTAGGCGTCAAGGCGCTCGCACTCCAGGGTGGCCCCGGACGAGTCCATGCGGACGTGACCCCGATACAGCGCCGTGTGCTCCAGATCACGATATTCGAAGTGATCGGAGCGAATGGTAACGGGTTGCGCGGCGCTTGGAGATTCGGTCCGGTGCGAGTTGTGCGTTGAATTTAAAGGAGTTATCTCCGTACGCCCGCGCCCGGCTGGATGCACGCCGGATCCCGACCCCGGGTTTGCAACTTTGGTAGTAATACCTGCTGAGTTGTGGGCGGCGGACGTCCCCTGCTTCGATGCGGACGGCTCCAAATCCGACGTAATCACCCCCGAATCCGCGACGATTCGGCGTTCCAGCCGGTAGATGTCCAGTTCGGGCCCCTGGATGACGTCCGGGCCACGCCATGCTCGAACATGGCCTAAGTATCTGAATATCTGCTGGTTGCGATCGGCAGTGACGCGGTCGGCGAGCACGTTTGTCAGGTCGCCGGTCCCCTCGCCCGGTGCCGACGACCCGGAAAGTTCGCTGCCCCCTGATCCCTGACCCCTGCCCCCCGGTCCGCCTGCTTCTGCCAGATCGCCCGAATGCGTCGAGCTGACGTGTCCCCATCCTTCGGCCGTGTTGGTGGCGAGGTGAAGCACAAGGTGATCAGCGTGGAGGCTGGTGTCCGGGTCCGTGACCACCGGACTCCCGCTGAGCGCCAGCACGTCGCCGCCGGCCGAATACTCGGCGCGATCCGCCGTGGCGTGGCGGTCGGCGTCGATGAACTGGAAGTTTCCGGCCTGCTCCATGGATTGCACCGCGCCCGATGCCGGATCGAGCCTCGCTTGTAGGCTATTGCCGTGGCTTTCCATGGCCACGGCCCCCTTGGGCGCGCTCCCCGCGGGCTCAAACAGGATTTCCGTCGGCCCCAGTCCGCGCAGATTCTTCAACCGGCTCTGGGCGTCGAATGCCATCTGAAACCGGCTGGCGGTGATGATTCGATCCCCGCTCTTCGAATCGGCGGAAATCAGGCTGATCTTGCCGGCTCCGGCCGTGTGCGCTTCGTCGAGCGTCGCGTCCGCCGGGCGAAAGGAGAATTCCAGATCGGCCGTCTCGAGTTCTTCGCGCGAGAGCCCGCTCGAGGCGGGACGCGATTCTGCCGCTGTTGCCTGCGATCCGGCGCGCGCCTCGGCGGGCTCCGACGTCAGATGGACGTTGCCGGTGGCCTCGCCGCGCACGGGATGAAAATGCGCGCCGGTGAAACTCACGTGCGCCCGGTCCGAGGCCATTTCTGAGATCCCTCCGCCTGATTTGGCCTGCGACTGCAGCTTGACGTTGCCCGCGGCATTGAGGCCTGTCAGGTCCCCGGTCATCGGATCAAATTTCGCTTCAAGTTCGGCGGCCTCAGCGGTACGAGATGCTCCCTGGGATTTATCTACCGCTTGCACGCCTTCATCCAGCAGCATCCCGGTCAGCCGGTTTTGCGCGTCAAGGTCCAAAGTCGCATGGCCGGCATCCACTTCCCGGTCGGTTTCCGTGATATGAACGGGTCCGTTGAGCGCAATCTGGCGCTGGCTCTTGGCATAGCGCAGATGCGCGGCGGAAAGTTGCACCATCGACGGAACGCGCGACCCTGCGGAATTCTGAAGATTCTGAACCGGCACGCTGGCCGTGACGTCACGATCGAGCTCGAGCGAGCCGTCGCGGGTGGCGTAGGCCATACCGACCGCCGACCCCTGCGCGGGCCCGTAGCGCCAGTCCACGTGAGAGGATCCCGTGAGCAGACCCGTCTTCTGGTTGTAAATCAGGCCCGAACTGTTGATGTATACGGGATGGCGCCCGTGCAACGTTGCGGAACCGGGGCCGGAATCCGGCGACGACACGGTTCGGACGTCCGGCGGAGCATCCAGTTCGATCGCGACCGGGCCGCCGCAGGAGAAGTTTCCGCTGTCCGCGCTGTATTCGCAGCGGTTGGCTTTCACCAGATCGTGCTGGTCTCCGGTGCGCC
>JASHQD010000648.1 GCA_030037755.1 Terriglobia bacterium | reverse complement strand
ATGCGCCACCTCCGGGAATAGAGTTTTTCAGCGACAGCATAATTCTGAATCGACCGCGAAACGATCGCCGGCCGGCCCGGGTAGCGAGCAATTTCGAGAATATGCCGATCACCCAATCTTATTGGATTCTGTTGCCCACGCTTCCGGACTCACCGGTGGTATCCCGGCGATGGGTGGCGCCGACAGAGGAGGCGATGCGGGTCCGGATGACGCGATCCTCCAGCGACAACCCGGACTCGGAGGAATTCTCCGACGAGGGTCCGCGGCATCCGGCCGATGGCGCATCGCCGGAAGACCTGCGGCGGCCTTACACGCAAGGCGAGGATTCGCGCAGGCATCGGCCGCTACTTAGTATCGGCCGGGCTCTTCGTGGCTGAGCTGTCGTAAACGCGACGGATGGTCAAAGGACCGACTCGTCCGTTATCGAGCGTGGAGGTGACGTCGAGCTGCTTGCCGTCGGAGCTCAGTTCGTAGCTCTCGGTGAGCTTTCCGGAATGGATCTTACTTTCGGAAACCAGGCGGTCGCCGTCCCAATGAGTCTTGATTGTCGTCGACTGGCCGGCCGGGTCGGTCTCCTTATGCTTCTTGCCGTCGGGGTAGAGATTGGTGATGTTTCCGCTGTCGTCGGTGATAGTGATCTTTGTGTCGTCCTGGTCGATCGCCAGGGTCTTGGGATTTGCGGCCAGCTGTTCCATGTCGTCGCTCGACATTCCGCCGCCGGGAGCGCCCGTGCCCTGCCGGCCGCGACCCATTCCCCCGCCCATTCCACCCATCCCTCCCCGGCCTCCCGGGAATCCGATGCCGCCGCCGCCGGGATAGCCTCCGCCGGGATAACCACCACCGGGGTATCCGCCACCCTGTGATCTGGCCTGGACTTGGGCTTGGGCGTCGTGGATTTTCTGGCTTGCGTCGTCGCTTTGGTCCTGGTTGAAATTCCAGTTGCCGGAAAAGTGAGGTTTGCTCTGCGCGAACGAGGCCTGCACGGCTAAAGCAAAGGCTGCCGCCAGAGCGGACCCTGCAAGGACTCCGCGTGCTCTCTTAAAACCTGAGATTCCATCCATGATTTGTGTCCTTAAAGCGATTATTCCCTTAAGCTCACCCGGTATGATTCCGTCGAGGGGTAACGCGGTTGTATGGGCTTCAGCCACGCCGCTCTCCTCCCGAGAAGGGCCCCGACCCGGCGCGATTTCCCGTATCCCGGATGCTTGCAAGCGTCCAAGCCGGGTTTTCACATGCTTTCTGCATCTCGGCGACAAACGGGCCGCCGATCGATTGAGGCGGTAGGCTCGACGCGTTTGCGAAGAGTGAAGGCGTGATGGCCATTCGCGTTCGTCGTCGAATATTCTGTGGTCCTGATCAGCGGTCGCTGTAGTAGCCGGCCCTGGCTTGCACGATGAGATCCTTCGGCCCCAGCGTTAAACCGACCTTGTGATATCCAACGCCGGAGTTGGGCGGGGTGGGTGTGTAGCCGAGGCTGTACTGATTGCGAAGCTCTTCCTGAATGCTGGCGTAGATCTGCTCGATGGGCTCCTTCTTGGAAACCTGGAAGAGGCGGCCGCCCGTTGCCTTGGAGATCTGCTCCAGGATTTTCTTACCGTCCGGACGCTCTTCTTGCGGGTATCGCCCGCGCCCGCCGTGGCGGCCCATACCGCCGCCCATGCCACCCATTCCTCCATAGCCACCAGGGTAGCCGTATCCCTCTTCGTCCGCGAATAGAATGGAATAGACAATCGTGTCCGCGCGCTGGGCGGCCTCGATCGCGCTCGCCAGCGTCTCCCGGCTGCCACGGTCGACGCCGTCAGAGAGCACGATCACCGCTTTGCGGTTCTGCTGGTGTCGCATGATCTCATTCGAGGCCAGGTAGATCGCATCGTAAAGCATCGTCCCGCCTCCCCATGAGCCATGCCGGCCCGATCCCGCATCGGGGCCCATTGAAGGAGGGCTGTCCGGGTCGCGTTGGGCCATCTGCGGCTCCCCCAGCAACCCGATCGCAGCCTGCAACTTTTCGCGGGAAGAAGTCAGGTCCTGCAGCAGCTCGACTTCATGATCGAAATGGATCACGAAGGCCTTGTCCTTGTCGACCCGCAGCACCTGGTCGATGAAACTCGAGCTTGCACTCCGTTCCTGATCCAGCATCCGGCGCTGGCTGCCGCTGGTATCGACCAGCAAGCCGAGGTCGAGAGGGAGATCGCTCTCGCGAGAGAAATACTGAATCGTTTGAGGGCGGCCATCCTCTTCGAGCTTGAAGTCATCCTTGGTGAGATCGGAAACGATTTCTCCCTTTTTCTTGCGCACGGTAGCGTAAACGTTCACCACTCTGACTTCGACCGAGAGAGTCGACTGCGGTCCGGGCTTGTCAGGAACGGATTGTGCGTGCTGGGGACTTGTGACCTGCGGTTGGGCCGATGGCTCCTGGGCGCGCAGAACAAGACTCGAGGGCAATAGCAGCGATGCAGCCAGTAAAAAGTCTGCCGCGCGTGGCACCACCCTTGAATCGCGACCGTCCTGACGAGCTAAGCGCGGGACACCATCCACCTGCCTGCCCAGTTGCATCATCGAGAACTCCCCCGGGGCTCTGGTCTTGAAGATTGGATGGAAAATGGCGGCATCGAGTTGGTTGAGACCAGGCGGCAGCCAGCCGAATCCGAATCTCCGCACCGATCTTGGCGCAGTTCGTGATTCGAATTATGGTCTTTCCTTGTATAATCGCCGGGCGTAACTTACTTCCGAAAAGGAGAAACCTCATGCGCATGCTGCTCAGGGTATCGATCC
>JASHQD010000647.1 GCA_030037755.1 Terriglobia bacterium | reverse complement strand
GCGTACCTGAACACGGTCTCCGGCACCGAGGGTTTCCCGGCGCGCGGATCATTCCATTTCGCCCATGGCGCGAGCTTCGCCCTGCCTGCCGGACTTCCGCGTCTGTTCGCGAGCTACCATCCCAGCCAGCAAAACACGCAGACTGGCAGGCTGACGCCGGAAATGATGGGGCGCGTTCTCAAGGATATTCGCGCGTTTCTCAGACAGGACTGATCCGCGCGCGGCTGCGCCAACCTCAAACTGACCCAAAACTCGCGCTTTCTGTGGTCAAAGGACCTGATCCAGGGCTCGCTCGTGTCGCAGTCGCCTTTGCTCTTCTTCAGCCAATTTCTGCATGCGCTTTGCCTTGATCTTCCTGCCCGCTGATATTTCTATCACGAGCAGGAGCAGCAAAGGCAAACCCAGGATCAGAAATGTTGCGGTTCTCATTCCAATTCCCCCCTCGAGCGTGACCGTCACACCCCCACCCAAGGCGTCGCCACGTAACCAGGCTCCCGAAGGTTATCGGCTCACTTGCAGGAGGGCTTGAGGAGCGGCTGATTTGGAAACATACCTGCCCGTGGCTGAGCAAGATAACGGCCCGGTGTTCCATATCATGTCTGTCGCATAATTGGTCGATATTCAATTCGGATCTAATGTGCGTCAAAAACGGTTTGAAACCACTTGCGGGTTGTGCTAGGGTAAGCGACACAACGCTCCGGGGGAAGACGCGTTGGGGACGCCGTTCCGAATGAACTTGCAAGCATCCGCACACGGACGGCGGAAAGTCGAATGATCGTAGGCATCGGGGTCGATCTCGTCGAGACGGCCCGCGTGGGTGAAGGAATCGAGAAACACGGCGACCGCTTCGTCCGCCGTCTTTACACACAGGGCGAGATCGATTACTGCGAGAAGTTCAAGAACAGGGCCGAGCGTTACGCGGCCCGGTTCGCAGCCAAGGAGGCTGCGTTCAAGGCTCTCGGAACCGGCTGGCGCGAGGGCATCCGCTGGCCTGATGTGGAAGTGAAAAACCTGCCCAGCGGCAAGCCGGAGCTGATGCTCCACGGACGCGCCGCCGAACTGGCGCGAGAGCTGGGCGTGACGCGCATGGCGATTTCGATTTCACACGCGGACCGCTACGCCGTGGTCCAGGTGGTCTTCGAATCCGATGGCTAAGGGCGAAGCGGCAAGAACGGCGATCACGGCTGCGCTGGTCCTGGCCTGTCTGACAGCCGCTGGCGTGGCCCAGTCGCGGGGCCAGGTGCAGCCGACCGTGCTGAACAGCCGGCAGGCAACGCGGCTGCTGATGTCGCAAGTCCGCCCCGAATATCCTGCCGTAGCGCACACCAACTACATTCAAGGTCCGGTACAGCTTGAAATCTTCGTGGGTAGCGACGGCCACGTAGGCAAGGCTCACGTGCTGCGCGGAAATCCACTGCTGGCCGCGTCCGCGTTGAAGGCCGTCTATCATTGGCTCTACCGGCCCTGCATGACTCCGGAAGGGCCGGTGCCGTTCCGCACCCAGGTGAGGGTGAATTTCGATCTCCGCATAAACCCCAATTACCGCTTGCCCCTGAGCCCTGAGCGAGATCTCGAGGAGCGGCTCAAGCTGCCGCAAGCGCCCGATAGCGCCGCTGCGGCACCCAGCCCGTTCGTGCGGCTGCGCGTCCTGGTGAGCGACGACGGCCACGCCCTCGACTCGATACTGGTTTCGGGCTCCAGCTCCCTGTTAGAATCGGCTCAGGAGAACGTGGCCAAGTGGAGATTCGTGCCGGCGCGCTGGGGCAATCTGGCTGTGCCTTGGTATCTCGATGTGGATGTTCCCGCCGAAACTGTGTATCCTGCGCAGGCCTCCGCCGTCGCAGGCAAGCATTGAGACCCGACACCTCCGCGCCTGGAATCCCCAAACGCAACTGGACCTGCGATCGGTTCAGTCTCCGCGTTTGTTCCGCGGCCAGCGCCCTTGCAATCGTCCTTCTGGTCCTGGCGGGGTTGCTGCCGCAAGACACGTTTGCCGCCGATAAGCGGGATCACGGATCGCAATTCAGGTACATGGCGGGCACGGAAAACGTGCGCTACAACTGCGTGGGAACGCTGCAGATCGGCGACGACGCGCTGACCTACAAGTGCGGTCCCTCGAAGATCGAAATCCCCTACCGTGAGATCGAGACGATGCAGTATCGCGCCGACGTGACGCCCCGCGTCCGGAAGATGAAGGTCCGCTGGACCGCGCCTCTTCCCCAGGACGTCCGCGGCAACAAGAACCTCTACTTCACCCTCGTTTACCGCACGTCCGGAGTGCCGCACGTTCTGATCCTGGAAGTTACCGAAGACGATATGAGACCGTATCTTGCGGAGATCGACCTGCGCGTGGGACGGCGCGTCGAGGTCGAGAGCCACGAGAACTATTCCCCATAACGAGTGCCGTCGCTGAAACGTGCCCGCCCGGTGCAGGTCCGCGGCAGCGAACCGCGCGCCAGGCCACCAACTAGCCACTCGCTGCCACTCGCCACTTCGAAAATCACCGCGGCTGGTAGAAGTACCCGGCGCGAGCCCGCAGTTTCAAGTCGGGCTTCTCGACCTCGACGTCAATGCGGTGGAATCCGGTCTCGGCGAGCGTGCTTGGCTTGTACGCGATTTCGTACTGCGAGTGGACCTCGTCCCCAATGCGGTTGAGCTGATCCTGCAGCTTCGAGCTCGACCAGTGCGAGTAGTAGACCCCGCCGGTAAATCCCGCGTAGTACTCGAGCGAGTTCTTGATGAACTCCGAGCTGATCGTTTCACCGGCGGCGGTCAGGATGGGCACGCCCTGGATCGGCGTGCCCCACACCCTGTCGGCATTGGTGGCCGTGGGAACGGTCCCGGGAGGCTGCGGGCGGGTGACGTTGGCGTCGAGCGGGTCCATGGGATGCTGTTCCGGCGGCTGGCGCAGTGTCGCTTCGGCGCGGCTCAGGTGCATACCGTAGATGGTGACCTCGTCGGTGGTGGCGCGGCGGATCACGTCTTTTTTGTCGTTTTCGCTGCCGCGGTCGGCCCCTTCGGAGAAGGCCACGATGATCCGCCGTTCTGTCTGCGGGCGCGTTTCCAGCATTCGCATGGCCTGCATCAGCGCGTCATTCAGATGGGCCTTAAGGCCGAAGGCGTCGACGTGCCCGAGCGTGGCTTTGAGCTGGTCAGGATTGTTCGAGAAATCCTGCAGCATCGCGGGCTTATCCGCAAACCCGATGACCGCGATGTGGCCGTCCGGTCCGGCCAGCAGGTCGGAGAACACCGGCCCGAGCCCGCGGACCTGGTAAAGCAGGCTGGCCATGGTGTTGTCGGTCTGGACCAGAATCACCATGGCGATCGGTTCCGAAGCGATATCGAAGCGCTGGATCTGCTGCTGAACGCCGTTGTCGAAAATCTTGAAGTCTTTCTCGTCAAGGTCGGAGATGAAGTCTCCATCGCGGCCCAGCACCGTAACCGGAGTGGTCACCAGGATGGATGTCACGCGGATATTGGGTCCCTGCGGAATGGCCTGCCCGCTCGATGGGTTGTTCTGCCCGGGTTGTGTGTTGGGTTTCGGTTGATATACCGGCGCGGCGCCGTCCGCTCCGCCCTGCGCGCCGGCGAGGGACGCCACCGACAGGGTTATGCCCGCCGCCGCGGCGATCGCCAGTGCTCTGTAAGCTGTCCGACGCGCTATCACGACCCGCACCTAGGTGTTCGCTCTATGCTGCCTCTACTGCCTCTACCGCCTCTTCCAACTCGTTGGATGAACCGTGTAACGCTGGAGTTGCGTCTCGGAAGTCGGAAGTCAGAAATCAGAAGTCAGAACTCGCGCGGCGCAGCAATTTGTACTTCTGCATTCTGACTTCTGATTTCACATTGCCAATTCCAGATTCCAGATCGAGGTTTTAGTCTTCATCTTTCATCCTTCATCCTTCATACTTCACAATTCACGATTCACCATTCCCAATTCGCCATTCACAATTCACCATTTTCCTTGTGCCGCTGACGTGCGGCTTCATAGAGGACCACCGCCGCGGCCACCGACACGTTCAGCGACTCCACCGGCCCGTGCAACGGTATGCGCGCGAGATCGTCGCAAGTCTCGCGTACCAGCCGATGCAATCCCTGCCCTTCGCCGCCCAGCACCAGCGCGCAGCCGCCCGAGTAATCGAGGTCAAGATAGGACTTCGACGCCGCAGCCTCAAATCCAAATACCCAGATGTTGTGCTCTTTGAGCTCATTCAGCGCGCGCGTGAGATTCGTGACGCGAGCTACCCTCAGGTGCTCGAGCGCGCCGGCCGCGGAATGCGCGACCGCTGCGGTCAATCCGGTGGCGCGGCGCTCCGGGACCACGATACCGTCCGCCCCCGCCGCCACCGCTGTGCGCGCCACCGCGCCCAGGTTGGCGGGATCTTCCACACCATCGAGCACGACGAGCAGCGGCGCCGCTGACGCGCCGGCGAGCGACGCGAGATCGTCATAGGCCTTGGCCGCACAAACTGCGACCACGTTCTGGTGCTGCGGCGTGCCCGACTCGCGTTCGAGAGCCATCCCGGGAACGAATCGGACGGGAACGCCTCGCGAGCGCGCAATCTGGATGATTTCCTCGACGCGCGGAGAACGATGACCTTCGGCGATGAGCAAGTGGTCGACCGGACGCGATCCGAGCGCTTCCTTGACGGCGTTGATACCGTAAAGCGTGTCGTGACGGGGGCTGGTGTGTAGGGCTCTCATCGGGCGGCGCCTTGGCCGTCTGGCTTAAACACAAAGGCACCAGCATACAGAGAAAACAGAAGTCAGAAAGCAGAACTCAGAACGACCAAGCGCTTCCACTTTCAGACTCTCAGGAGTATCTGGCTTCTGACATCTGACATCTGACTTCTACTTTTTGACTTCTGCTTTCTGCCTTTCTCCGTGCCTCTGCGCCTCCATGTTGGAAGTTTTCCGGCAACACTAGAAATCGCCGCCAGCGGCGCTGACGGGCGCCACGGTCGCGCCCTCGGGTCGCGGGGCTGCGGGGATGCTCAGGCTCTCGGTCCAGCTCGAGAGCTGCTTGAGACTCGGATAATCCGTACGGTCCGCCTGTAGCGGCGTGATCGAAATTTCGTGGGCGATGATGGCGGCGTAGTCGGAGTCCTGCTCCACGTTTTCGAGCGCCACCTGCTCGTCCTGCCAGTAATACGGACGCCCGCGCGGATCGTGCTTCTCGTAGATGATGTTCTGAGTGATCTTGTGGCTCTGCGAGGTGAAGCGCACACCGCGGACCTCGCCGCGCGGCACGTTCACGTTCAACATCACGCCCGGTGGAAGTCCCTCGCGCAACACCTTGGCCGCAAGCTCGGCCGCGAACGCCGCCGCGATCGTAAAGTCGAGCGTCTTGCGCGAAGCAAGCGATACGGCGATCGCCGGCACACCGTGCAGAGTAGCTTCGAGCGCGCCGGCGACCGTGCCGGAATAGATCAGGTTCTCGCCAAGATTGGCGCCGGGATTGATGCCGGAGACCACAAGGTTGGGCGGTGATTTCATCAACTGGTGCAGCGCCAGAATGACCGCGTCGGCGGGCGTGCCGGAGACCGCGTAGTGGCGCTCGTCAATGGCATAAACGCGCAGGGGCGAGTGGATGGTGATGGACTGGCTGGTGGCGCTGCGCTCCGAGTCGGGCGCGACCACCAGCACGTCGCCAAGCGGCTCCAGGGCCTTTTCCAGAGTTTTGAGGCCGGCGGCGTGAATGCCGTCGTCGTTGGTTACGAGAATTCGGGTCATGGCAGTGGATGAGCGGAGGCGTCAGCCCGTCGCGCAGGCGGCGCTAAGTATCAGTCTATCACGCTCGGAAGTTTGGCTTCGGTCAGCCTCGTTTTGCCTCTTTTTTTCCTACTTGTTTCCGACTCTAAAGGCACGGGCGGGTTAGCGCGCGACCAGCGCGCACGCCGCGACACTAAGCTCAAGGCGCCTGCGGCTCTGCCGCGCATATCCGGTGCGTGGGTGCTATGGCTACGGGTTGACAACGCCCTCGGCAAAGTCTACAGTGTGTGTCGCGCGTCTTCACCGGTCGAACAAGACAGGCAACCAAACGCGGCGCAAGCGGCAGGAAGGCAGGGGATTTCCTGCAAGGTGAGCCGCCCATGCCGATATGAAGAAGGAGGGGATAATGGCGACCAAGCCCATGAAGCGGGTCAGTCCGGCGAGGAAGGCGTCGATCAGAAAAAAGGTGAGCGAGCTGGCGAGCACTCTCGAGAGGGTTTACCAGCTAAGTGATCCGGCCAAAGCCGCCGCCGACAGCACGGACCTGGAGCTCGAGATCAAAAAGGTGCAGAAGGAACTTCAGGACGAGCTCTTCCGCTGTCATATCCCGCAAATATGCGATCTTGTCCCGGCGGCTTGCCCTCCTCAGCCTCCGAAAAAGAAGAAGAGTTGAGAGCTCGTCACGCCATGCCGGCAAAGAGCGGCGGTGTCCGGCTGCAGCGCAGTCCTTCGCTTGTCTGCTACTGGGAAGACGACCGGCTTATCTTTCACAACTATCGCACCGGCGTCAGAATCACCGCGTCACCCGCCTGTGCGGCTATCCTCGACCTGTTCGACAGCCCGAGGAAGCCTCGCGAGATCGTCTCGGCGCTGCCCCGTTTTTCGCCACACTCCATCGAGCGAAACCTGGCCCAGCTGGTAAGTCTGTCGCTTCTGCAAGAGACCGGAGAACCAAACTCGTCCTCGAGCGAGCTGGATGCATTGAGAAACTGGTCTCCGGCTGCAACTTTCTTTCATCTCGCGACCAAGGATGCAAAGTACCATATCGAAGTCGCCGAAAGTCCAGAACGGCTTCGGCGATTTATGCGTGAGAACCCGCAGCCTGCATTCTTCAAGAGCTACCCGGGACGCGAGAGCGTAGACTTGCCGCCGGTAGAAATCCCGGGAGAGGGGAGTTTCGCAGAAGTTCTGCTGGGCCGACGCACCTGGCGCCAATTCGGCGGGGGGAAGCTCGCCTTAGCGGCATTATCGCGCCTGCTCTATCTCTCCTGGGGCGTCACGGATTACGTCGGTACGGAGTTCCTCGGGCGGCTTCCGCTGAAAACCAGTCCCTCGGGAGGCGCCCGCCACCCGATCGAGGCCTATGTCGTACCACTGCGCGTCGAAGGCCTCCCTGAAGGGATCTACCACTACGCGAGCGACCGTCACCGGCTTGAATGCCTCCGAACCGGGCCGATGAAGAGGCGCGTGCAGCAGTACCTCTGCGGCCAGTACTGGTATGAGGACGCCGCCGCGGTGGTCTTCATGACCGCTGTTTTCGACAGGGTCTATTGGAAGTACAGATTTCCGCGCGCCTATCGTACCGTGCTGCTCGACGCTGGACATGTTTGCCAGACCTTCTGCCTGACCGCGACTTGGCTCGGCCTGGCGCCATTCTGCACCGCGGCGTTTGCAGACAGCCTGATCGAACGCGATCTGGGCGTGGACGGAATCGGAGAGTCGATGATCTATGTCGCCGGAGTCGGCGTCCGTCCCCGGAATTCTCGCGCGCTGGAGCCGGGCTCCATCAGGAGCCGGAGGCGATCCCGGGAGTCTTCCACGAAGGGCGCGTCTGCATCCGGCTGCGAAGCGAATTCGAGGTAACGCTCGAGACTCGCTTTGGCATTGGACGAATCGCCCAGTTCGGCGTAAATGACGCCCAGGCGGTAGTACGCTGTGACCACGCAGTGGAATGCCGGCTCATCCTCGTCGTCGGTGGCGCGCTCCGCGCCCCGGGCAATGAGTTCTTTGTATGCCTCGATCGCCTCCGCCGGCCGATGATCGGCTTCGTACACCCGAGCTCGCGTTTCGAGGAGCGGCGTGCGAACCGGATAGCCGAGATCGCTCGCCACCAGGGCCGCAGCCATTCCCGGTTTTCCCTCCCCGCGCAGCAACTCCGCCCGCACGCCGGCGATCCACGGCTTCCAGCCCGCCTGCTCAACGGGTTTCAGAAACTCGCCGGCTGCTTTGAGATCGCCGGCCTCGGCCATCACCGAGGCTGCCTGAGCTAACACTTCGGGGTCCTCGGTCAGACGGGCGCCTTGCACGGCCTCCCGGGCAGCTGCCTTGCGATCGCCCGTCTCCAGGTCGAGGCGGGCCATCTGCAGATGCGTCCGCGCCTGACTCGCCTTCTCATCGGCCTGCTCGTCAATGGTGAGCGCGGTCTGAAGCTGCCGGGCAGCAGCGCGATAATGGCCCTGAGACATCTCCAGGTCGGCCAGAGCTCGATGCGCCACTGCACTGCCGGCCGGTGCGGACGCCAGCTTGCCCAGGTATGCCCGTGCCTGGTCGAACTGCCCCTCGTCAAGGCTGAACATCGCCAGAGCGTAAAGCAGGTCCGAAGATGCCTGGGGAAAACTGTTCAAGGCGCCCTGGGCCTCCTCGATCGCCTTTTGCGTCTGGCCCTCGTAAAAGTAGACGTATGCCATATTCGAACGCCCCGCTGGAGTATCGGCAAGCTTGAGGGTGTTTTCGTACTCCTGAGCCGCCAGGTCAAAGTGGCCTTCCTGTTGATAGGCCATGGCGAGGTTGGCGTGACCGCCGTAATCGTCGGGATAAAGACTCAGCAGGACTCGATATTCACTGACAGCCTTGTCCAGGTCCCTGACAGCGAAGAGATTGTAATCGCCCAGGATCTTCAACCGCTCGCGCTCCGTGAGCCGGTCCGACAATTCGACAGCCCGATGGAGATGCTTCTGCCCGTCGAGAGAATGCCGGCGGAAGAACTCGATCGTACCAAGATACTCGTACGCCATAGCGAAGTTCGGGTCGAGCTCGACCGCGCGCTCCATCAGGGCTTGCGCTTCCGCGATGTGCGTTTCGAGCAGGCTGTGCTTGCCCTGTGAGAACAGCCTGAGGGCATCAAGCGAGGCTGACGTGACACGTTCCAGGGGTTCGCCTTTGCTGATGCTCTCCGGCGACTCGCCCAGTTTCGCGCGCAGCCGCGCCAGCGCGCGATCCAGCGCCGGAAGAACCCGCCGTTGATCCTCGGCTCGTTCCTCCGCGCTGAACAGAGCGCTGCCGTCGGGACCGAGAGCCGTCAGGTTCACAACGTATGTCGTTCCGATGCGCGCGATGCTGCCAAGCACGAGCGCGTCGAGGCTCTCCCGAATACAGATCTCCAGGCCCAGCGGCTGATCGATGCGGACGTCCGCCGGCCTCCGCATCCGCTGCAAGCTTTCCTGAACACCTTCGGAGGGAACCACACTGAGCGATTTGGATTGCTCCAGGCTCGTGGTCACGAGCTCGCGCAGGGTCTGGTCGAAAACCGGATCGCCCGTCCGGTTATCAAAGTCTGCCACCAGCACGCGGCGGCGCTCGTGCGCGACGGGCGGAGGCCCGAGCTGTCTTTCCAGCCAGGCAACAATAGCGGCACCCCGGAATACCCCTACCGGAACCAGCACCAATCCTGCGAGGAGAGCCGCAGCAGCCAGTCGCCGCCGGAGAGTCGTGCCGCGGCCGGCGTTCGGATCGAGGGCACTGATCAGCTCGCGCGCGTTCTGGAATCGCACGGCCGGATCGAGCTCCAGGCAGCGAAGGACGACGGTTTCCCACCGCTCGTCCAGTTCAGGAACAAGAATGCGGGGAGAGGGAGGCGGCGCAACGAATCGACTGGCAGCCCGGGCGTGCGGCCCGCGCGCCGCAAACGGCCGGTTCCCGGTCACCATCTCGTACATGACCAGCCCGAGCGCGTAGATGTCAGTGGCCGAAGTTATTTCGCCATTGTCCAGCTGCTCGGGCGCCATGTAGGCCGGCGTGCCAATGAGCATTTCCTTGCCCGTCAGCGAACTCTGCGGCTGGTCATCGGATTCTGTGGTGCCCGACCCGCTGGGGGCGGTGCTGCATGCCAGTCCGAAGTCGGTGATCACGGCACGCTCCTTTTGCGTGCCGTCGGACGAAGCGACGAGAATCGCGTTCCCGGGTTTAAAATCGCGGTGAATCACCCCGGCATCGTGCGCGGCCGCCAGTCCCTCCGCCATCTGGCGCACGATCGGCAGCGCTTCGGCCGCATTCAAGCGGCCCCGGCGGCGCAGACGCTCGCCGAGCGTCTCGCCCTCCAGCAATTCCATGGTAAGGAAATGGACCTCGGTCGACTCGCCGCCGCCTTGGGGGATGCGATGATGTTCGAGGTCGAAGATCCGGCAGACGTTCGGGTGGGTAACCTTGCGTGCGAGCTGGATCTCCTGCTTGAACCGCTTGATCGTCTCGGGATTCGCCGAGATTTCAGCGCGGATCGTCTTCAAGCCAAGGCGCACTCCCAGCTCGAGGTCGCGAGCTTCGTAGACCTCGCCCATCCCGCCCTTTCCGATGAAGCGGATCACCTTGAAACGGCCGGAGAGAATATCGTCCGGAGCGAAGGCAGGATGAGCCTCCTCGGGCGCCAATATCGAGAGGTTGCGCGAACGGAAATCCCTCTTCAGAAAGCTGCCGGCGCGCTCGTGCCCCGCGAGAAGCCGTTCCACTTCGTCCCTGAGCAGATCGTCTCCGGCGCAGGCCTCAGCCAGGAACGCGGACCACTGCTCGCGATCGCGCGTGAGTGCAGCCTCGAAGACGGCTTTCGTGCGTTGCCACCGCTCGGCGTCCATTTGCGGGGACCACTCCTCAAGTCCCTCTTTGTTTTTTGACGCGGTATGCCGCTCACAAGTGCCAGGCACCCGCGCCGGAAGCAGTATCAACGTTGCTTGCTGATCTCCTCATAAAGCCACGCCCGCGCCAATTCCCAATCCCGCTTCACCGTCCTCGGAGAGATCTTGAGGACCTCGGAGATTTCGTCGACACTGAGGCCCCCAAAAAAACGCATCTCCACAACCTGGGCCAAACGCGCATCCTGCTTCGCCAGGCGCTCCAGGGCGTGGTCCAGCGCTACAAGCTCGTCGCTCTTTTCGTCGGTGGGGACCAGATCCTCATCCAGCGACAGTTTCTCTTCCTGCCCGCCCCGCTTGGCTGCCTGATGCGCGCGCGCATAGTCCACCAGGATGCGCCGCATCAACTGGGCCGCCATCGCGAAGAAATGCGCGCGGCCTTGCCAGTCAATCGAGGACTGCTCCACCAGCCTCAAGTAAGCTTCGTGCACAAGCGCGGTCGCCTGCAGCGTATGATCGGGCCGCTCCTTGCGCATGTAGGCCTGCGCCAGGCGGCGGAGCTCGTCATAGACGAGAGGTATCAGTTCCGCTTGCGCGCGCTGGTTACCACCCTTGATCTCAGTAAGTAGACGTGTAATCTCGGATTCCGAGAGCACGTTGGCCCCTTTCCACGCCGAGGATTGCCGTTGGGCTACATATAGCATAGTCAGCGAGAATCTGCGAGCGAACGTGACGGGATCAGTGGCACTTTCTTGCCGTGAATTGCGCTGATGAGAGTGAGGGGCAGCACAATCGCTCCTGAATTCACGAGGAAGAACGAAAAGGGAGGATGTATGAACAAGAGAACGATTCTTGGCCTTGCAATGCTGGGCGCAATGGCCGTGACCGGTGTCAAACCTGCCGCGGCGCAGGACAAGGTCCGCGCGAGCATTCCGTTCGCGTTCAACGTGGGCGCCAAGGCCCTTCCGGCGGGCGACTACGACGTCCAGCGCCTGAGCACCAACACGATGATGATTCAAGAGGTGAATTCGCACGAGGCCGCCATGGCGATTACCTCGGCGACGGATCCCCGCAATGCCGAAGGGAAAGTTAGCCTGGTCTTCAATCGTTATGGCGAGGACAACTTTCTTTCGCAAATCCTGACGCCGGACTCCGGACGCGTCTTGCTGAAGTCGAAGCTTGAACAGCGGTCTGCGGCACGGGCGGCCGAATCGGCCGAGAACCAGTCCGGACCTCGCGTGATCTACGTGGCCGCGAGCCTGCACTAAACCTGTCAGCTGATGCCGCTGGTCCCGTCGCCAGGCCGAGAGGGTAATCTCTTGGATTGCCGACGGGTGGAGGAATCAGCGGTCAGACCTACCACTCGCCCCCGGTGGCGCATACACCATCTGTATGCGCCACCACCCTGTCTCAAATGCCCAACCGCTCTGGCCGCGGCAGCTTTGCCGCCTGGATATGAGGTCCGATGTAAGCACGCGCGTTAGCCCCCCGGCGCACGTCCTGCAGTTTGAGTCCTCCCGTGCCTCCGTTGGAATCAATTCAACGAACGTGAACCTCGGCCCTTCGACCGGCCGTCAAGAGTAGCACCCTGAATTCGACTTATCTCAGGGGGCGGCTCTTGTGGCCGCGCCGCAGCTTATGGTGCTATCGTTGGGCGGCCACAACAACAAGGGC
The DNA here is from genome assembly GCA_030037755.1 of Terriglobia bacterium. Lineage (GTDB taxonomy): Bacteria > Acidobacteriota > Terriglobia > UBA7540 > UBA7540 > Gp13-AA77. The sequence goes on along the minus strand of JASHQD010000647.1, from coordinate 4,031 downwards.
CGCCCCTCGTGAGCGAGCAGACGTCAAACTTAGGCCATCACCATCATGAGTGATCTGTTGACCACCATCCAGTATCGGATTCTCAAGAGAATCTCTTCAGAAAACCCCGGCTGCTGCAGTGGTGCGGCTTATGAAGGCAAATCAAAACTGGACATCCTGCTGGGCCCGCAACTGCTCGCCAAGATTCGAGGAAAGGTCGTCGTCGATTTCGGATGTGGCGAAGGCGCCGAGGCCGTCGAACTCGCGCAACGGGGAGCAAGACGGGTCATTGGCGTTGATATTCGTGAGGACGTCCTCGAATCAGGCAGAGCGAAGGCGCGGGCTGCAGGCGTCGAGGACCAGTGCCTGTTCGCCACATCCACGACGGACCTTGCGGACGTGGTGGTCTCCATCGATGCCTTCGAACATTTTGCCGATCCGGCGGCGGTCCTGAGCGCAATGGATGGCCTGCTGCGGCCCGAGGGCGAAGTGCTCATCAGCTTCGGCCCGACCTGGTACCATCCGCTGGGCGGACATCTGTTCTCCGTCTTCCCCTGGGCGCATCTGCTGTTCCGCGAGAAAGCGCTTATCCGTTGGCGGTCTGATTTTAAAACCGACGGCGCCACGAGATTCGACGAGGTGGAGGGCGGCCTGAACCAGATGACAATCCGCAGGTTTGAAGAGGTGGTCCGCCGCAGCGGATTCCGTTTTGCTTCCCTCGAGTTGGTGCCGATCCGAAAGCTGCGGGTGCTCCACAATCGCCTGACGCGCGAGTTTATGACAGCAGTCGTCCGCTGCCGCCTGGTGAAGAATCAAAGTGCGGGCCTGCCGTAGCGGCGCTCGGAATTAGTCGGGCCTATGGTAGATTCGAAGACAATGACGAAACGCTGGTCCTCAAAACGGCTCCGCATCCTGCAAATAGCACTTGGCGCCGCGGCCGCCCTCTGCCTGTGCGGGAACATTGGCATTTCCAGGATTACAGGGCTGCAGCAACAGCCCAATCCACCCGCCACAAATTGTGGACCGCCTCACTACTGCGCTTCAACCGATCAGAAGATCGTTCCCTACCCTGCAACGCCACTGGAGTTGCCGTCTGCCGGATCGAGTGCTGTCGACCCTGCTTTCGGCTCCCGCGTTCTGCGGGTGACCGACGCGTCGCTCGCTCCGCGCGGCGGCCCGATGCACACACCCGCCTCCTCGGAGCAGAACGCCTGGAACTCATCGACCACGGCCTTCTATGTGGGCGATGACGGCGGCGGCTACTGGGTGTACAGCTTCGATCCCGGCGCCCTGAGGGCCGAACCTAGCGGCGCCCGGCTGACCTCATGGCGTGGCGAGCCGGAATTCAGCTATAGCCAGCCGAATGTCCTCTACGGCGTCGATGGACGGTCCAGCAAGTTGCAGGAATACGACATTGCGACTCACAAGTTCACAGCCATTGACGATCCCTCGAAATGCGCGCGCCTCGAGCCTGACGATCATGGGTCTGACGTATCCGTAAGCGCGGACGACAACCGGTTTATGGCTGTATTCGGACCGGAACAGGATCGCAATACGCTGGTCTACATCTACGATCGGAAGCAGGGCTGTCGCTGGTATAACACCGAAACCGGCGAGGTGGGCGGCCAATGGGGACTCGCGGGCACGATCACCGCCCCTTACCGTTTCGGGATGCACAACGCCCGCCTTTCCAAGTCCGGCGATTTTGTGGTGATCACGTCTGGCGGCGGACTGGGAGGTAGCGCGATCTGGGAGGTGGCCACGTCGAAGGTGACGGTGTGTGCGAACGCGGCCATGCGCTGCGGCGGTCACCGGGCCCTCGGCTACGCGCATCTGCTGAACTCGGCCGACAGCCGGCATCCCCTGGATTTTGTCTACCGGCCGCTCGACGATCTCGAAGCCATGAAACACATTGTCACGCCTCTTCCCCCGCAGCCTTCGGCATCAGATTGGTTTGACTACCATCTCTCCTGGAACTACATCGACAATCAGGACACGACTCCCGCGTGTTTTTCGACGTATCGCAGTGATAACCCGGTGGGACCGGGCGTGGCTCCCACAGTCAAGGGGCCGTGGGAGAATGAGATTGACTGCGTGGAGACCGACGGCCTCGCGTCCACGATCTGGCGCTTCGCTCATACGTATAGTACGGCGAGAAACGGCTTCTGGTCGTCGCCGAGAGGCAATGTTTCAGACGACGGGCGCTTTTACATGTTCACATCGGATTGGGAAGACGAATTGGGCCAGGATAGAAATCAGCACTACCGGACGGACGTCTTCGTTGTCCAGTTGCGTTGAGAGGGACGCGCTTGGATTCTCAAGAAGTATCAGCAGCCGCCCGCGCCGCCGGTGAAATCCAGGTCACCGGCGCGCGGCCAGACCACAAACATCTGGACCGTTCGCTTTCCAGCAGTGTCGCGTGGCGAGCGGCGGCTGACTGGACCAGCCAGATTCTCACCTGGGCCGGGTTCCTGGTTGTCGCCCGGCTGCTCTCGCCCTCCGATTTTGGCATCGTGTCAATGGCTGTAATCCTGTTCGCTTACCTGCGATACGTGGGCGAATTTGGGATCCCGGCCACGGTGGTAAATCTGCGCGCGATGACCGACGACCAGATCGCGCAACTGAATACCATCGGAGTGCTTCTGGGTCTCGCTTGCTTTGGACTGAGTTGCGCGCTTGCCGGGCCGCTGGCGGATTTTTTCAGAACGCCGAAGCTGGCCCGGGTAGTGATGGTGACGTGTGCCGCGCTCGCCGTGCTCGGAATGCGCGCCGTGCCTGAAGGCCTTCTGATGAGGGACCTGCGATTCCGCTGGCTGGCGCTCGTGAACGCCGGTTGCGACGTGCTGGCGGCGATCGTAACGCTCACCCTGGCCCTGAAGGGATTCGCATACTGGGCGCTGGTGCTCGGCAATCTCTCCTCCGACGTCGTCCGCAGCGGGCTTTTGATGCGCGAGCGTCCGCACCGCTTCGCGATCCCGCGCCTGAAGTCGATACGCAAGGAGCTGCAATTCGGTTGGCACGTGCTGGTCTCCACTCTTGCCTGGTCGTCGTGCGAAAGACTCGACAGCGCCACCGCCGGACGTGTTCTTGGCCCGGCGCCGCTCGGCGCCTACTCGATCGCATGGAACCTGGCCAACGTACCGCTCGAAAAGATCACCACGCTGGTCACCACCGTGGCGCCTTCCTATCTTGCCGCTGTCCAGACGGACCTGGCCGCGCTCCGCCGGTACGTGCGGGTGCTGACCGAGTTCATCTCGCTCGTGACCTTTCCGGCCACCGTGGGCCTGGCCCTGGTGGCGCGAGACGCAGTCCCGTTGATTCTCGGAAACAAATGGCAGAACGCAGTCCCCATCCTCGAAGTACTCGCGCTCTATGCCGCCATCCGGTCCGTCGGGGCGCTTCTTACCAAGGTCCTCAACGCCATACATCGGGCGCGGTTCGTGATGTGGAACCAGCTGGCCGCGCTGATTGTCCTGCCGTCGGCGTTCTTCGTCGGCAGCCATTGGGGCGCGGTCGGAATCGCGTGCGGATGGGCCGTCGGGTATCCGCTGGTCGCCGTTCCCTTGTATTGGAAAATGTTCCAGGCGATCGATATGAGACTGGGCGAATACCTTCGCAGCCTGAAGCCCGCTCTCAGCAGCACAGCGGTGATGATTCTGTGCGTGCTCGCCCTGAGGACCACGGTTCTGCCGGCCAGGGGCCTTCTGGGCCGCCTCGCGGTCGAAGTAGCAGCCGGCGTGGGGGCATACGGGGGGACTTTGCTGCTGTTCCACCGGCAGAGAATCCTTGGATTTGTGGCTGCGGTAAAGGGCTTTCGTCAAGCGAAGGCGTAACGCGAGCCTTTGGTTCGGACAATGTGACCGGACAATGCGACCGGCCGGACGGCCTTCTCGCGCGCGAGGGCCGCGGACCCGTTTTGAATCTTGTCTCTTGAATCCGAAATTGCAGTGGGCCGTTTTTCCACTAGCGGATCGCTCGGCCGAGGAAGGTACATTCAAGATTCCAGAGCCACTGTTCGAATTCGGCAGCGCCGTAGATTCGCCGCAGTTCCA
>JASHQD010000646.1 GCA_030037755.1 Terriglobia bacterium | reverse complement strand
TCCTCGGCATCTACATCGCGCTTTGCGTCTTCCTGCTGATCGCCGCCCGCGACCCGCGCGCGCATCGCAGCCTCGTCCTGTTCGCTGGCTGGTCCACGCTCGCTCACGACGGTGTCATGATCGTACAAGGGATTCAGTATCGCGACCTGCGAAGTGACGTGCTCGGCTACGCCATCGTCGCCGTTGTCGGCATCGCTCTTATTGCTTTGACACCTGGAAGGCTGCCGCAAGACGCAGGTGCTGGGGCGTAGCGCTGTTGCTAGCCCAACTTGACAGCGCGTGCGGCGGGATTACCTCCGGAGAAATCCATTTAAGTCGAAATTCCAGCAATATCTTAGTCCTTAACTCGAAGGGGTCATGGGCGATGTAGCGGCGTATTTCGTCCCATATTACACGCGGCCTCCTTTTTTGCCATCTCCTGTCTGTCAGCACCGGGATAAAAGGGAGCCAAGATCATCAGTCTGAGGGAGCCAGGCCTTGAGAGCCTCATCGGCGGGGACGCGGTAAGAACTCTATAGCAGACCCTGAAGGTCTCTTATTTCGTGCGGAACGTCGGGCCAGACCGCAGTAGCTTGAATTGGTGCGCGAGCGCGCGTTTCGATCACACGCGCGCTCCCGCTTTTCCTGCGCATCGCTTCACTGGAGCACAGAATTGAGCTGCGCGATGCTCGCGGCCAGGTTCTGCTTCGCCTCCAACACGCGCCCGGGATTAGAAATCATATCCGCGACCGTCCGGGGCGCATTCGCAATCTTGCCCTGGAGCTCCGGCAGGAGGGCTGGATTGTCGAGCGCGGCGACGTAAGCCTGAGAGATTTCCGTCACGGCCGTCTGCGCCGCCGCGTCCAGCTCGCTCGAACCTTCGGGCGTGCGCACCGGCATCCGCAGAACGGCAAACTCACGCTTCACAGCCGATTGCCAGTCGAGGCCGTCCGGGGGGAGTTGGGCCAGAGCGCGCCTGAGGACGGACTTCTGCGCCGGGGAAAGTTCGGGCTGCGAGAGGTGCACTACGCCGGCCATCGCCCTGAGGTCGGAAGAAAGAAGGCTGTCCGCAGTCACAGCGGCGAAGAGCGTTCCGCCGTTGGCCACGTCGCGCGAGAAGAGAATCCCGGCCGCGAGCACGCGCACCGCCCCGTCTCTGTCGCCCTGGATCAAGAGGTGTAAAGCGTACAGAACGTTGAGGCGGCCAGGGGGACCGACAGGACCGCGAAGAATGCCGCACCCCAGAATTTCCTACCTACCATATTTCCTCCTATCAGCCGCCGTATGGACAGCATAATAAATCTCGCTATCCCCCGGGCGCCGAGCGGCGCGCGGAGGCCCACGCTATTGACCAATTGTAGCCAATGGGAGGTTGCTATGCGGCGGGTTGTCTGTATCGTGATCCGGTAACTATCCAGTTGACCCGCTCGGGGCTTGGTTGGCCCTTACTGGGCTGGCTTTGCTGCCGCACCTCGTGGCGTCAGGAGCGCGAGCACGGCTGCTACAACAAGTAGCGCCAGGACATCTCCCCAAAGGTGTCCCATGTGCTCGGGGTTCGTCACAGACTGTGCGGCCATGATTCCGGCGTGCACAACGCTGGACCACACTGTGAACCAGATGAGGCTTAAGTTTGCGAGCGGATTGCGGGAAGCAACCAACAGAAATACCCCCAGCGTCGCGTAAATGCCCAGAATCATCTGCAGGTAATCGGAGTGGCCGGTGTGCCACGACCACCCCGACGGCCAAATAATCGTAAGCGGGTAGATGCCGACTACAAAAATCAGACCCACCACGAGCAATGCGAGGCGCAAATACTTGGTGCGATCAGTTTCGGCCATGTCTTCTCCGTTAGGGCGAAGGAATGAAACTGCGGCTTTCGGGTCTTCCGACAAACACTCGTGAAGCCCCAGACAGCGTACCACACTCGCCCTTCAGGATTGGCGGGATACTGTTAGCGCGGCTTGGCGCGGAGTACACTTGACGAAGATTTTCGTTGACGGTGACGAAATCCTTCGTCAATAATGTACCCATGACCTCCAAGCAGCCCAAGCCGACGGTAGCGGAGTTGGAGATCCTGCAGGTCTTGTGGGAAGGCGGTGCGCGCTCGGTGCGCGAGATTCAGCGCGTGATGAACGCGGTCAAGCCCACCGGATATACCACGGTCCTCAAGCTCCTCCAGATCATGACCGAAAAAGGCCTGGTCAATCGTGATGAAAGCCAGCGGCCCCAGATCTACCGTGCCCGCTACCCGCGTGAGCACACGCAGCGGCAACTGTTGCACGATCTCGCTGAGCGCGCCTTTGGGGGTTCGGTGAAGGCGCTCGTGTTGCAGGCCCTGGCAGGCCCAAAGTCGTCGCGGAAGGAACTGGAAGAAATGGAAAGGCTTCTAGACCGCATGGAAGGAGAAAGCAAATGACAGCCATCGCTCATGCAATCAGCGCGGCACTGCTCCATTTCGTATGGCAGGGGCCGCTCGTCGCGTTTCTGTTGTGGGTCACGCTCGCCAATCTGCGAAGCGGCTCAGCCCGCCTCCGCTATTTCGTGAGCTGCGCGGCTCTGGCCATCATGGTCGCACTGCCGGAAATTACGGCGTGGCTGGTGTATCGAGCGCCAGGCGCGGCCGGCTCGCCGGCCCATCGGGTGGCTGGTATTCCCGACTCCCTCGGTCCGGCGATATGGCCCCCGGCCGCCTCGCCGTCGAGTTGGATGGCAGGACTGGAAGCCTGGGCTCTTCCCCTGTGGTGCGCCGGCGTTCTGATCTTTGCGGTCCGCCTGTTCTGGAGTTCCCGGCACGTCGCCAGGCTCCGGCGACAGGGTAATCCGCCGGAAGCTTCGCTCCTCGAGACCGTCGTGCGCCTGGCACGTCGAATGAGCATTGACCGCCCGGTCCGCGTGCTGATCTCCAGTCTCTCCGACAGTCCCAGCGTGGCGGGCTGGCTTCGACCGGCGATTCTGCTTCCAGCGGCCTCCCTCCTGAATCTCAGCGTAGAGCAGTTAGAGGCGGTGCTAGCTCACGAGTTGGCGCACATCCGGCGCCACGATTATCTGGTCAACCTGCTTCAGACCCTCGCTGAGACTTTGTTTTTCTACCAGCCTGCGCTCTGGTGGGTTTCCTCGTGCATCCGTAACGAGCGCGAGCTCTGCTGCGACGATCTGGCCGTCGAAATCTGCGGCGATCCCGTCGGCTACGCGCGCGCCCTCACTAAACTCGAACGCTTGCGCGTGGTCTCGCCCGACCTTGCTCTGAGCAGCACCGCCGGACCGCTGTTGCGCCGGATCCAACG